>CAZLOF010000430.1:0-4608 GCA_964560745.1 uncultured Thermoflexus sp. | reverse complement strand
CGCTGATCGTGACGATAACGCTCAAGCATTTCTGCGCAAAAAGCAAAAAACGTCGGGTGCGGCAAACAATCATCTTCAAGAATGATCGCCTCTTCGGTATGCTCAAACACCCATGAAATACCACTCGACACCCGTTGGCGGCAGCCCAAATTGACATCGCTATAGTTGTGATGCACTTCACAGTCCCCATCGACCTGCGCCACCACCGCCCGCGCCGCCGCACAACGCTCGGCCTCGCCCACCTTGCCCACCCGTGGCCCATCGGCAATGATAAACAGTTGGCGCGGTTGCGCGGCACGAATAGCCTCAAACACCCGTGCCGTTGGCTCGGGGCGGTTAAAAATGATGAGGGCGACTGGTGTGGACATGGGATGAGGGATTAGGGATTGTGGATCATGAGTCACAAGTCACGAGTTATGATTTGTGACTCATGACCTGCGGCTCATCACTTCTTGATAAGTATTTAAATAGTCGCGCATTTGCACGGCTTCGGAAAAGAGGGCGCGGGCGCGGTGTTGGGCGGCGCTGCCCATACGTGTGCATAAATAGGGTGAATCGAGCAATTCGATAATACGATTGGCAAAAGCTGATGCATCATTATCGGGGCAAACAAAGCCAGTTTCGCCATCAATCACTGCTTCGGGCATACCACCGACATTTGAGACCACGCACGGCAACCCATGTGCCATTGCGTCAGCCACCGCCATGCTATGGTTTTCAATACGGCTTGGCTGAAAATAAACACACGCCTCGTCTAAATGTTTTGCAACATTGCTGTCGTAACCGGCAAATACAATTTTATTTTGCAAACCTAATGCCGCCACTTTGGCCCGCATTTCGTCTAATTGATCACCCACACCCAACCAGCGAAAAACAGCCTTTGGTCGCTGGGCCAATACCAATTGCGCCGTCTCGATCCAACAATCTGGGCCTTTCCACGCAGCCACATGCGATGTATTCAGAATAAGATTGCTGTCGGTCGGATGCGTAGCCATATCAGACGTAATCGGCGTATGGTTGCGCTCGCGGTAACTGTTATAAATAACGCGGGTGTGCTCAAATGGCAGCCCCATCAAGTGCTCAATTCGCCGTGCGGCAAAGGCCGAAACCGTCACAATTTTATTTTTGCGCTGGGCCGCCATGCGCTGCACCAGCCATCGCACCCCACTGCGTAATGGCTGCAACGGGTAAGTTTGCATAATATAAACCGTTGGGGCTGGCAACGCCAAGGCCCCCAACATCATGCGCGGCGTACCGTTAATGACGGTGACCAAATCTGGCTTAAATTTGGCATAGGCCGGGGTGCAAAAAGCCACATCGTAGGCTAACGATAGATAATTTTTGCTGCCCAATTTGCCGCGATTCGGCCCCACAATCACCTGTGCCCCATGTTGTTCAATTTCGTGCAACACGTGCTCAAATGCTTGTTCTTTGGGAATGAGCACGGCGGTCTGTAATTTGGCTTGCTGATGAATATCGAGTAAGGTCAAAAAAAATGTAAGTGTGCCCCCAGAGGAGGCATATTCGGGGATAATAAGCGCACGGGTCATTGCTGAACAAGCGATTATCCTCGAATTATGGAGTTTACATTTTCTCAATACCAACCGCGCCACTTAGAAATTATCGATACAACCCTGCGCGAGGGTCAGCAATCTTCGTTATTGCATGACCATCATAAATATTTCTTTAGCACATCTGACAAAGTGGATATTGTTCGTTCGCTTATTTTGTATGGTGTGAAATTTATTGAATTGTTTGCGCCTACGGTTAGCACCCAAGAAGCCGCCGACTTTAGCGCCATTAAACAAGCACGTGATGAGTTAATCACCCAGCGCGGCTATACTTTTTTGCTATCGCACGTGCGCTGTCACCCCGATGATGTGGAGTCGGCAGTGAAGGCGGGGGCCGATGGGCTAAATATGTATATTGGCACATCAGATCAATCGATTGCCCACAAACATGGCATGACGCTCGACCAAATTACCCGCAAAGCGCGTGATTTGATTGAACAAGTCAAAAAAAGCTACCCACACCTTATTTTGCGGTTTAGCGGCGAAGATGCTTTTCGCACCCGCGAGATTGATCTGTTTCGGGTATATGATGAAATTGCGCCACTGGTGCATCGGCTGGGCACACCCGACACCGTAGGCGTGGCAACCCCATCATTTGTGGCAAAACGTATTCGGGCGCTGCGAGAGCGCTACCCCGACACCGATGTCGAAGGCCATTTTCATGATGATCGTGGTTATGCCACTATTAACGCGCTAGAGGCGGTGCAAAACGGCATGAGGTTTATTCAAACCACCTTGTTGGGGGTCGGCGAGCGCTCCGGTATTACCTCGATGACAGCCCTCATGTTTAATTTGTTTGTCGATAAAAGCTATGAAAAATTAGACGGCTATCACATTCGCGGTTCATACCCCATCAATGTATTTATGGCCGATAAATTGCGCAAGCTGGTGCCAAGTAAAGAGCCGGTTAGCCTAACCAACCGCACCCATGCGGCTGGCGTACATTCAAAGGCGGTCATCAATGATGCCGGAACCTACGAGGCGCACCCGCTCGACCAATTTGGCGTGGCCGAAACCGAGGTCTTGCTCGGCCCACTCAGCGGCTGGAACGTCATTCACTATTTCTTACACGAAATTTGTGGCTTTGATATTGACGATGCGACTGCCAAAGCCGTAACGGCAACGTTTAAAAAGAAAGTGTATAACATGCCACCCGGCACACCACCTTCGCAGGTGCTTATTAGCATTGCCGAAAAAGACTTTGGCTTACATGCCATTAATGTGCCCGATGAATTTAGAGGCGCGGTGGTGCAAACCATGACCGACACCGCCAATGCCGCCGATTTTGGCGAAATTAGCCATAGCACCGGTATTATTTTGCGCTCGAAGCGCTAAAATAGTCATAAAAACATCGGAGATCTTAGCGAAAGTCACGGCTAAAACCACAAGCCGCGCTAAGACCTCCCATGTTTACGTTTTCAGTCACTCACGATGCATCAAAGATCATCGGGATGATGGTTTTAAACTGATCGGCGATGGCAATCGTGTAATCAGCCGTTGCCGGATTAAAACTACCGTTGCCAGCTTGTGCCGCCCGAATGGTGCAACTGCCTGCCGCAACAATCGTCACCGTATTGCCAGCCACCGTGCATACGCCGGGCGTTAGTGAGCTAAATGTCACAGCCAACCCCGACGAAGCTATGGCGCTGATGACAAATGGCGCATCGCCCACACGTTTATTTGATACCGGTGAGAACGTAATCGTTTGGTTTTGCAACCCACCCGCGGGTGTCGGCGTTGGCGTGGGGGTAACAGTTGCAGTGGCTGTGGCAGCCAGCACATCATTAGACGTGCCACATTGATAGCCATTACACACCTTAAAATTGCCGCTGCTCAACGATGGGGCAACTGCAATTTGGCCCAAGGTGCTTTGCATCTGAAAAGACGCGCTACCCATATTGCCAACCCCACCCGAAAGCACATTCCACGATGCGCTGAAGTTCGCAAAACCAACGTCTTCATCCGATTCAGTCGCCGGTGAAACCAAGGTATTGGCCAGCAATGCGGCAATGATTGCCAACATGCTGCCAAAAATTAATAAGCGCTTGCGGTTCATCATCCGCCTCCTAGCGCGCATTAACCAATGCCCAAACCAACCCATCGCCATCGACCACACTCATGGCACGGGCAATACTATTTTCGCCACCTGTGGCGCGGGTGCTGCCGCCTTCGCCAATGGTTAAGCGATCACCAATGGCAATTTTTGAGGCGCTTTTGCCACTGGCACGCACTTGGGCTAAGCCATGCACCACCACTGACAAGTATTCGCCAGTGGCTGCCGTTTTACCCATGCGCTCACCAAAACCGCCAATCCGCTTGCCGTTCACTTCTTCAACCGCGTTACGGGCCATCATATTTTTGGCAACCCCAATTAAAGCCGCATCATCGCCAGCTTCGGCTTTGCGCACCAACATAATGGGTTGACCCAATTCTTGATCAACTTCAACCCCAGCCGCCGCCAACATATCGCCAGTTTGAATAAGGCTACTGCCAACATTGCGCACGGTATAGGCAAGCACACAACCACTACAATTGCCAGCCACTTGAATACCCACAGGGCCATCAAAAATAGCATCGAAAAAGGTGGATGCCCCAGCCGTGCCACTTTTAACATAAATGCCTCTAAAACCATCAGAAACAAACGATGCGGCATAAGCGGTGCGAGATGTGCCTGATGCGCGATCGGCCTGCACCTCTAGTGCCGCAACTTTTTGCGCTTCGGTGTCATTCGGTGGCGTAGCGCGATTCATTACCACTAAGCCATGCCCACCTAAAGCGCTGCTATCTAGGTTTGCCACAACAAGCGCACTCCCTGTATTCGTAATGCCAAGCAATGTGCGGGTAATGGGTTGTATCCCTTGCACAACCGCCCCCGCCGCCAAGCTCATGGCATAGGGTGCGCCCATTAACTCTTGGCGCGGGGTCAGCGTTTCGCCGTTAACCACCATTTCTAAAAACAGGGGTTGCGCAAAAATTTCAGGCGTAATGGCTTTGGTCACGCCAATGTCTGAGCTAAACAGCCCATTTTTAACTGCAA
>CAZLOF010000429.1:0-4613 GCA_964560745.1 uncultured Thermoflexus sp. | reverse complement strand
TCATTACGGCTTTGGTTGCGCCTGTTGACCTGCACCACCTTGATTGAAACCGAGGTGCGCACCCGATTGCGCGAAGAATTTGAGATCACGTTGCCACGTTTTGACCTGATGGCACAATTGGAGCGACATCGCGATGGGCTAAGGATGGGCGAATTGTCACAACGAATGATGGTGTCGGGCGGCAATGTGACGGGGATTACTGATCAGCTTGAGCGTGATGGTTTGGTCGAACGCATCGAGATGCCGGGCGATCGTCGCTCGTGGTATGTGCGTTTAACCGAGGCAGGGCGGCAATCATTTCAGGCAATGGCTCGCACCCACGAGGCTTGGATTATTGACCTGATGAAGGGCTTAACGACAACGGAGCAACAACAGCTTTATAGCTTGCTCAGTAAATTGAAACAAGGGGTGAGTAGCAAGTGAAAAGTGGCAAGTAGAAAGTGGGCTTTGCACTTTTTACTTGCCACTTTTCACTTGCTTCCAAACTTATGGCTAAAAAAGTATTCGTAAGCGGATGTTATGACATGCTGCATAGCGGACATGTTGAGTTTTTTCAAAAGGCGGCAGCTTATGGCGAGCTATATGTAGCGCTTGGCTCAGATAAAACCGTATTTGCCCTAAAGGGGCGTGTGCCACAAAACGATGAAAATGAGCGCTTGTTTATGGTGAAATCGGTGAGCTGTGTCAAAGATGCCTTCGTCTCTCGTGGGTCTGGGCATCTTGACTTTGCCGAAGAACTGGCTGCCATGAAACCCGATATTTTTGTGGTGAATGAGGATGGTAACACCCCCTCCAAGCAAAAATTATGTGCCGATTTGGGTATTCATTATGTGGTGCTACATCGTGAACCTCATACTGGGTTAACGGCACGCTCAACCACAGCCTTGCGCACCCTCGACCGTATGCCTTATCGTATTGATATTGCGGGGGGCTGGCTTGATCAGCCGTTTGTCTCAAAACTTTACCCCGGAGCGGTCATCACCGTATCACTTGAGCCAACCATCGAGTTTAATGAGCGCAGTGGCATGGCATCGAGCACCCGCCGCAAAGCAGTTGAATTGTGGGGCAGCCAATTGCCGGTGGGCGACCCGCACAAGATCGCCAAAATTTTGTTTTGTTGCGATAACCCACCCGGCACAACTGAATTTTCGGGGGCGCAAGATACGATTGGCCTAGTCTTTCCGGGGTTGGCCATCTCATATTACAACGGTGAATATTGGCCAAAACGCATCAATTCGATGCTTGACGAAGCTACGCTCGATTTTGTCGAGCGCATGTTCCACCTTATTCCGCTCGGCCCACGCGAATCGGGTTACAGTGTGTTAAGCAACACCAAAATTACAGTTGACGGTGCCAAGGCCTTGGCCGACGCCACTGATCGGTGCTGGGATGCCATTCTGGCGCACGATGCCCATGCGTTTGGTCGCGCTGTCCGCGATTCATTTGAGGCACAAATTGCGATGTTTCCGAATATGGTCAATCCATCCATTTTTGAATTAATTGAACAATATCGTGATATTGCCCTCGGCTGGAAAATTTCTGGTGCGGGCGGCGGCGGTTACCTCATTTTAGTATCCGAAAAACCCATTGCCAATGCCTTACGAGTGGCTGTGCGCCGTGCTGATTAGGGGTTGAGGATTGGGGATGAAGAATTGTTTCCAAATCCTCAATCCCTAATCCCTAATCCCCAATTCCCAATCCCTAAACCGATGAATACAAAGAAAATTTTCTCTAACTACGTGGCCCAGCACTTTGGTTGGCAGGTAAATGGCAAAGTGGCTACGATTACACTCAACCGCCCAGAGAAGAAAAACCCATTGACATTTGAATCCTATGCCGAATTACGTGATTTGTTTCGTGGGCTGAGCTATGCCAGCGATGTTAAGGTGGTGGTGATTACGGGCGCGGGTGGCAATTTTTGCAGCGGCGGCGATGTGCACGAAATCATCGGCCCATTGACCCGGATGCGGATGCCCGAATTGCTTGAGTTTACCCGCATGACCGGCGATTTGGTAAAGACCATGCGAGCTTGTCCACAACCGATTATCTCGGCAATTGATGGCATTTGCGCAGGCGCGGGTGCAATGGTGGCCTTGGCTTCTGATTTTCGCTATGGCACACCTGCCGCCAAAACCGCATTTTTATTTACACGGGTCGGGCTTGCGGGTTGCGACATGGGGGCTTGCACCCTATTACCGCGTGTCATTGGGCAAGGACGGGCTTCGGAATTGCTCTATACCGGGCGCAGCATGAGCGCCGATGAAGGGCTGGCATGGGGTTTTTTTAACGCCCTTCATGCCTCGGCTGACGTGTTGAGCAAGGCGCAGGCAATGGCGCAAATATTGGCTGACGGACCAACCTTTGCGCACGGCATGACGAAACAATTGTTACATCAGGAATGGAATATGAGTATTGATGCAGCCATTGAGGCCGAAGCCGAAGCGCAAGCGATTTGTATGCAAACCAATGATTTTCGCCGCGCTTACGAGGCATTTGTGGCGAAGCAACGGCCCGTGTTTGAGGGGGATTAAATGAAACGGATTGGCTTAATTGGGTTTGGTTATATCGGTGCGGGCATTTATGAACGCATTGTGACACAACCTGCCTTGGGTTTAGAGGTGGTGTTTGTGCATAATCGCACAGCGACAAAACTAACCCATGTGCCAACCGACCTCATTTTGCCCGACTTGGCCGACTTTGCACACTACAAGGCTGATCTAATCGTCGAGGTTGCCCACCCAGACATCACACGTCAATATGGTTCAGCATTTTTGGGTCAGGCCGATTATTTCATCCTTTCGGCTACCGCTTTGGCCGATGCCACCTTACAAGCGCATTTGCTTGAGACCTGCAAACAACATCATACGCAATTAGTCATTCCACACGGGTCGAAAGCCGTAACCTCTGGCAGTCTGTCACGATTTCCTTTAGCAAACACCCGCGCAATATTGATTTTTCGCTTACGACCATTGCCCCGACCCAAATTACCCAACCCACCATCATTTATGACGGCCCAGTGCGTGGCATCGCGCAACTTTATCCGCGAAATGTCAATACGATGGTCACTTGTGCGTTGGCAACGGTGGGCTTAGATGTGTGCCGAGCGGTGCTGATTGCCGACCCATCGCTCAATGTAGCCATTGCCGAGGTTGAGGCCATTGGGCATGACAAATAATATAACGTCTTTACCATTTTTTGACGAGGCACATCGCGCCCTTGCAGCAGCCTTAGCTGGCTGGGCACGGGCTTCGCTTGCCGAAGATCATGCCTTGTCGGTAGACGACCAGTGCCGTGCCTTGGTGCGGCAATTGGGCGAGGCTGGCTGGCTACGATATTGCGTGCCGTCAGAGTATGGCGGGGCACTCGATACGCTCGACTCACGGGCTTTGTGTATTTTGCGCGAAACGTTGGCCTATTACGAAGGCTTGGCTGATTTTGCCTTTGCCATGCAAGGCTTGGGCAGTGGGGCAATAACCTTGAGTGGCAGCGATGCACTAAAAGCCCAATATTTGCCCAACGTGGCGGCAGGCAAAGCCATTGCCGCCTTTGCCTTGTCTGAGCCACAGGCTGGCTCAGATGTGGCGGCAATGCAAACAACGGCGACCCGCGATGGTGATGCTTATGTGCTGAATGGTAGCAAAACGTGGATTAGCAACGGCGGCATCGCCGATTTTTATACGGTATTTGCCCGTAGCGAGAGCGCACCGGGTGCAAAAGGCATCAGCGCCTTTGTTGTGCCCGCCAATACGCCGGGGTTGTATATTGCCGAGCGAATTGAGGTGATTGCGCCGCACCCGCTGGCGTTGCTGCGGTTCGAGAACTGCCGTGTTCCCATCAGCCATATGTTGGGCAAGCCCGGCGAAGGCTTTAAGGTGGCGATGCGTACGCTCGATATTTTTAGGGCATCGGTGGCGGCGGCGGCGTTGGGGTTTGCGCGGCGGGCATTAGATGAGGCGGTGGCGCATAGCAAGGCGCGGCGCATGTTTAATCAGACCTTGGCCGATTTTCAAATGACCCAAAGTAAATTGGCCGACATGGCAACGGCGATTGATGCAGCCGCCTTGCTGACATACCGAGCGGCGTGGATGCGCGATGTGCAAGGCGCAAACACCACCAAAGAGGCGGCAATGGCAAAAATGAGCGCCACCGAATCGGCACAAATGGTGATCGATGCGACGGTGCAGATGTTTGGCGGGTTGGGCGTGATGCGCGGCAATATTGCCGAGAAACTTTATCGTGAAATTCGGGCATTGCGTATTTATGAAGGTGCGACTGAGGTGCAAAAACTCATTATTGCGCGGGCGGTTTTGGCGGCGTGAGAGAGAGGATTAAGGGTTAGGGATTGACATGAGTCATGAGTCACGAATCATGACTCGTGACTCAAGGCTCAAGGCTCATGGCTTATTATTATGAATAACACCATCATCATCGGCGCAGGGGCGGCTGGGTTAGCAGCAGGGCAACGCTTGCGGCAATTGGGCCACGATGTATTGATTCTCGAAGCGCAAGGGCGGACTGGCGGGCGTGTGCTGACCGATTATGCAAATGGGGCGCTGGAGTTAGGCGCAGAGTTTGTGCACGGTGAAAAAGCGGTAACGTGGGAGATGATGCGC
>CAZLOF010000428.1:0-4616 GCA_964560745.1 uncultured Thermoflexus sp. | reverse complement strand
ATCTACCACCATACCCTGCTCATTGAGGCTAACGCCAATAAATTGCGGCTCATACATGGCAAAAGATTGAATGGCGCTCATATAGCCCGGCGCTTCAATCACCATCTTATCGCCCGGATCTAAAAACACTTTGCCGATCAGGTCAATGCCTTGTTGCGAGCCATTGGTGATGAGAATTTGGTCAGGGGTCACTTTCAGCCCTTGGCGTTCATAACGGTTAGCGATCCATTCACGTAAACCGAGCAACCCCTCGGTCATGCCATATTGCAACGTTTCTCGGCCATCCATGCGCATGGCTTTTTCGGTGGCAGCAATAATCGGCTCGATTGGAAAAAAATCGGGGTTTGGCAAACCGCCAGCAAAATTGATGACACCCGGCTCGCGGGTGCGCGGGAAGATCTGACGCAAAAACGAGCCAGCATTGCGCTTGGCGCGATTTGAATATAAGTCGTTTAAATTAAGCATGACAAAGCCGATGATACATCGTTTGAATGAGCACAAATCCAAGAAGCGATTCGACCTATCGATTAAAATCTTTGATTCGTGAAACAAATTGCATTTGTTACCTCATCAAGTTACCCCAACGGCACCGCCGATGACCAATTAACCCAAACACCCCTACACGCCTTAGGCATCACACTCGATATCGTTTGTTGGGACGACCCAACTGTTCGTTGGCTCGACTATGACGCTGTGATTGTGCGCAGCACTTGGGGCTACCATAACCGAATTGCAGCTTTTCGGCATTGGCTCGAAGTATGTGAATCGCACCAAGTCAACCTATGGAATTCGGCAAAAATGATGATGTGGAACAGCGACAAACATTATTTAATCGATTTACAACATCGCAATGTGCCGATTTTGCCGACCGCTTGGGTCACCCGCAACCGCGCTGTCAATATGCGCCATATTTTAGAAAGCAATGGCTGGAATAAAGCCGTCGTCAAACCGACCATTTCGGCCAGCGCCCATAATACTTGGATCACCGACATCAGCAACGCCGAACGCGACCAAACGAAGTTGCTTGAAATGTTGGTCAATGGCGATGTCATGGTACAGGCCTTCGCTAAAGAAATTATTCGCACTGGTGAATATTCGTTGATGTTTTTTGGCGGTCAATTTAGCCATGCCGTGCTCAAAAAACCCCGCGCTGGCGACTTTAAAATACAGGGTGGGCAGCTAAAACGAGTGATCGTGCCTGAGGCAATTGTGACCCAAGCCCGCGCTATTTTGCGGGCTGTGCCACAACCGCCGCTCTATGCCCGTGTCGATGGCATCATTCAAGATGGCAAATTTGTGTTGATGGAGCTTGAGTTGATTGAACCCAGTTTGTTTTTGGCGCACGATGTCGCTGCGCCACAACTATTTGCCGCAGCCATTAATGCCATTGTCAAGGCCAACCCACCCGCCCATTTGCCGGCCCCAAACATACGCATTATTTCTAGCAGCCATTACGCGGTTGATTGATTTAGACTCAAATTTGGTTTTCGCCGATCTCACCATCCTTCTCGATCTATGATCAAGAAGGATGGTGAGATCGGCACTTCCAGTTTTACAATTTATTTTGTATCATCACAAATCAACCTGCGCCGCCCGAAACTGCGGCACACTCAACGCCACCAACCCAGCCAACACACAAAGACTGCCAGAGGCCACAATCAACAACCAAGGTGGCACAAATGTCAGCAAAGCGCCACCTACAGCCGTGCCAAGTGGCGCTGTCGGCGTAAGCCAAGCCGAGCGTGCCCCAAATACCCGCCCATGCATCGATTTTGGCACATTGCGTTGAATGAGCGAAGCCTCAAGCGCCAAATAAGGCCCCCACGCCACCCCACCAACAAACATCAGCACACAAATAACCCACACGTTGGTCGATACCCCCAACAGCGCTTGCATCAAACCCCAGCAACCACAAATCAGCGCCAACAATATGCCTTGGCGCGGCCAACGGGCCAGCGTAGGCGTAAGGCTGCCCCCAATTACGCTGCCAACCCCCAACACCGACCACATCAGGCCATATATCTGGGCATCCGATTTTAAGGTTTCTTTGGTGAATATTGGCAGTGCCACCTCCATCGGCCCATAAGTAAAGAAAAACACCCCGCTTAATAGCATCGCCATCGCCACTGCCGGAAATTTAAAGGGTAAACGCATTCCCAATTCAACGTGTGGCTCTGATGAATTGGCGTTGGTAGCACCGCGAATAAAATCGGGCAACCGCCAAATGGCCCAACATAAGGCAAAAAAACTTAGCCCATTCAACGCTATTGCTGCCGATGCCCCAAGTCGCGCCGTTACTATGCCGCCAATAAGCGGGCTAAGCACCAATGGGATCTGTTGCGTCAAACTGAGGGCGCTATTACCCGCCACAAGGTCATCTTTGGGCAAAAGTGATGGCACAAGCAAACGCAATCCTACCTGTGTAGCCGGGGCCAATGCCCCCGAAATAACAGCCAAAGCATAAAACAGTGGCATCGGCAACGCCCCCAGCACCTCTAATAATGGAATGACCACAAAAATAAGCGCCCGCGCCACATTATCGACAAACATGATGGTGCGCGGCTGATAATGGTCGAGCAACCTCCCGATGAGTGGGGCCGTCAGCATGGCAGGCAAAGCAAAGCACAACAACACCAACCCCACCGCTGCCCCCGAATCGGTCTTTTCGAGCACAAACCACGACATCGCCAACCATGCCAAATTATCGCCAAAGGCCGAAATCATGGCCCCAAACCAAATATTGCGAAAAGTCGGGTGGGTGCGTAAAACGTTAAGAATGGGGGACATAGAGATAAGCCATGAGCCATGAGCCATGAGATTTGAATCATAGTGCATAACTCACAACTCAGAGCTTAAAGCCTATGGCTCAAAGCTCATGGCTCATGGCTCAAAGCTAACTTCATACCGACATGCGAAGCGACAAACCCAAGCAATTCATAAAAACGTTGGGCATCGGGGCGGCGTTTGTCGGTGGTGAGTTGCAGCATATGGCAGCCGGCCTGCCGCGCTTGGTCGATAGCCCATTCAAACAAACGCTGCCCAATCTTTTGGTTGCGATAATTTTCATCAACCCGCACCGCTTCAATCAGGGCGCGTTTGCCCCCACGATATGTCAAGGAGGGCAAATAGGTGAGATGTAACGTGCCAACGACCTTGTCCTCCAACGTTACTACGGTCAATTGTTGATTCGGGTCGCGGTCGATCTCGGCAAACGCGACAAAATAGCTGTCTGGCAATGGGTCGCTGGCTTGCTCACGTTGGCTGCCGAGCGGGTCATTGGCCAGCAACGCCACAATCATCGGCACATCGGCACGGGTAGCGCGACGAAAAATTAAATTCATGATAACTGATCATCAGAAAACACAATCGGGGTTTGCACTGCGCCACTGCTCTCAGAGACTTGCATCGTGCCGCCCGATACGGTTAAATGTGACCCCGCAATTGTAATGCCCCCATTGGTCACATTACGAAACATAAAACTGCGCAAACGAGTTGTGCCATTACGTAGTGTTTTTTGGTTATCGCCTACATAAAAATCAATATCAACCTGTTGCGATGGCGAAATACGCTGGGCCACTACCGGAAATGGCAAATCGACATAACGGGCGACCACCTCGCGCCATGTAGCCTCATTATGTTGCGCCCCAATTTGCAAACTGCGCCCGCCCCATGCCTGATTACCCTTGTCGAAACCGGCAAATTTCAGCACCCAGTCGGCCCGCTCATCGTACAAACGCTCCGGCGAAATCGTCGCATCGACAAATTGGGTTACATCAGCGGCCCGCGCCAACACATAAGTTTCGGGGATACACATCGCCAACACCTGTGGTGCATCTACATCACGCTGCAAAAGGTCTTTTTGTAGCGCGTTTAAGTGTAAGGCCGCCATCACGGCTTTATTTTCATAAACAAACGACGTTGGGTTCAAAAAAACAGCCCCTTGCCGCTCAAGTTTCGCCAATTGTTGCATCAACGCAGGCGAAAAACAATCGAAATAGCCGAAGCGAAAATAAATGGCCGAACTGGGCGATACCGCCGCCAAATCATGCAAAACATAAGGCGCAAAACCGCCTGCATCGACCCGCGCTAACACATCATCATGCCAAAGCGTTGGCTTGTGTGGTACGCCAAAAATAGGCGGCTGCCACAATTCGCCCCGCTGCACCTGCTCGGCTAACGTGTGAATGGGTGTGCTGAGATATACATACCCGCGCACCCCATAGGCCGCCAACGCCCGACAAACCGCCAATTGCTCCCACCAAAACTCGCTCCATTCAACCGTGCACACAAACACAAACGCCTGTGCCCCGCGTTTTTTCACCAAATCGGCAAGGGCGGGCACCAGATCCGACGGCAAGCCATAAGCCAATTGCATGGCGTGAACATACCCCTGCGCCGATGGGCAAATTTCAAGCTCGGTCGCTGCAACACCCGCAGCCGCAAGTTGAAAATCGGGCCGCAACGATAACACCGGCTGGCGCGAATGCACCCCGATCAAATGCGGCGGAACCTTGTAATTGAGCAAAGCATTCAGCCCCGTTTGCTCACCTTCAGCCGTGCCATACCGCTCGCCCACCACATCTAACAACCCAAACATAGCCCGCGCCGCTTGATAT
>CAZLOF010000427.1:0-4626 GCA_964560745.1 uncultured Thermoflexus sp. | reverse complement strand
GGCGGGCGCACCCGGCTCGGGCGAGGTCGATCCCCGCAAAATAAGTTGCTTGTGTTCAGACTTGAGTTTGCGCCAAGCCACATTCATCGGAATGCCAAAATGTTTGCAGGCGCTGGCGATCAGTTGCGCATAATACCCCTCATCATCTGCCGACTGAAACGGCACAATCGCCCCATCTTCTAGCGTCAAATCAGGGTTTGGGATCATCAGCGCGGGGTCAAATTCTTGTTTGCTGCCCAAGCCCTGACAATCAGCACACGCACCATCGGGGGCGTTAAACGAAAAATGGCGCGGCTCAAGATCGGGGTAGCTGATGCCGGTGGCCGGGTCTACCCGCTTTTCGCTAAAAATCAGGTCACGCGAGGTGCTGGCAGCCCGTTGCGACAAACGTGATTCGTGATTTTGGATTTTGGATTTTGGATTGAGGATTGAGGCATCGAGGCTAGCACTGGGCGCTGCGGTGCGTTCTTCGACCATCGCAATCAGAAAGCCGTCGCCTAGCTTCAATGCCGTCTCAACTGAGTCATTCAGCCGCGCCATAAACTGGCGCATTTCATCTGCTGACCCTTCATCCGTCATCCCTAATTCTTCATCTTTCACCTGTGGCACAACCAAGCGGTCAACGACAATTTCGATATTGTGAATTTTGTAACGATCCAGATCAATCGTCTCGTTCACATCGCGCAATTCGCCATTCACCCGCACCCGCGCAAAGCCTTGCTTGCGCACATCGTCAAAAATTTGTTGGTGATGGCCTTTTTTCTCACGCACAATTGGGGCCAGCACTTGCAGGCGGGTATTGGGTGGCAGCGCTACCAGCGCATCCACAATGCTTTGTGCCGATTGTCGCACCAGCGGCAGGCCGGTGAAAGGGCTGGTTTGCACGCCAATGCGGGCGAACATCAGGCGCAAATAATCGTAAATCTCGGTCACTGTGCCAACGGTCGAGCGTGGGTTGTGGCTAGCGCCTTTTTGGTCAATGCTCACAGCGGGCGATAGCCCGTCGATGCTATCGACATCGGGCTTGTCCATTTGGCCCAAAAATTGCCGCGCATAGGCGCTTAGGCTCTCGACATAGCGGCGTTGGCCTTCGGCGAAAATGGTATCGAAGGCCAGCGACGATTTGCCGCTGCCGCTCAGGCCGGTGATGACGACGAGTTTGTCACGCGGAATATCGACGCTGACATTTTTGAGATTATGCACACGTGCGCCACGCACGCTAATTTGATCGTGAATCATACAAAAGTAAAAGTGCTAAGTTGAAAGTGCTAAGTGCTGAGTGGCACTTGCGCCTAAAAATGAATGTAAGTTTAGCACAAATGTTCTGAAGAATGTGATATTGGGTCCTAAAAAGTCACATGACCCCAGCATGACCTCCGGCACATACAAACATGACGGCATATCGCCTATGCTAACGGCAGACACAAATTAACAAACAAAGGCAATAAAAAATGACAACAACAAATGAATTTTGGATGATGCTCGATCAATTTCTACTCAAATCACATGTGGCGGCAGGCATGATTGGCTTAATTGTCGCCCCATTGGCGATGACCGTAACCAAAGGCGGGGTATGGCATCGGCGTTTTGGCAAATTGTTCTTTTGGATGATGACATGGATTCTGCTCAGCGTGATCGGCTTGGCTTTCTTTCGCTTCAGCTTTTTCCTCACCATCATCGCCATTCTCAGCTTTTATGCGGCTTTCACCGGCTATCGCGTGCTTTATCACAAAAACCCGCAAAAAGGCGCAGGGCCAACGGCGATTGACTGGGCCGGCAGCATCATTGCGCTGGTGTCGGGTGTCGGCATGTTTGCCGTTGGTATCGCCAGTCTGCTCATGCCCGGCTCAATGGGGCTTGTGCCCTATGGTGTCGGCTCGGTGTTGGGCATCGTGTTTGGGCTGAATTTGGCGGTCAGCGCCATTTTTGACCTACGCCGCTTCGTCAAGCCCTCGACCGACCGCAGCCAATGGCTGTATGACCACATCAACCGCATGAGCAGCGCCTTTATCGCCATGCTAACCGCGTTTTTGGTGCAACAAGGCAGCCGCTTTATGCCCGTCGATTGGGCATGGGTGTTGTGGGTCGCGCCCGGCGTGATCGGCGGCACCCTCATCGCCCGCTACATCAGCCAATTTCGCGCCCGCAAACAACATACGCTCGTGAAAGTGGGGGCATAATGGTGACAAGGTGTTAGGATGACAAGGTGAGGGGGTGACAGGGTGACAAGGTGACAAAGTAATGCAAATTCACCTTGTTACCCTGTCACCCCCTCATCCTCACCTTGGCACACATCTAAATCTACATAAAAAATGCCCGGAAAATTTGGACACATAGCAACGCTCGGCGTGGTGATCGCGGTGGCGTTTTATATTTTTACCGCATCATCACCGCTGGCGCAGCCTTGGCTGACGGTGATGGCGGTTTTGCTTGCCGTGTATGCCGTGCTTGGCACGATCGGCATTGATGCGCTTGAGCGCTTTGCCGACCGCATCGATACCCGTTCAAATTTGCTGGTCAGCTTTTACTTTATCTTGCTTACCGCCTTGGTGTTGGTCATGATGAGCATTACAGGTATTTCGATGGTGTTGATGTATCCGCTGTTCAGCCAAGCCATTCTCACCGTGCAGCGGCGCACTTGGGTGGTCTATATGCTGGTCAGTGTCTTATTGGCAATTGGCCTGATGCTGGCCCGCCAAACCCCGCTCTTCGAAATTGCATCATCGCTCATGTCGTTTGCGTCGGGTGTGGTGTTTGTGGCGGGCTTCACCATCGTCACCCAGCGCGAGGCGGCCCAACGCGCCAAAATTGAGCAATTGGCCGCCGAATTGCGCAGTGCCAACGCCGTTTTGGCGCACTATGCCACCCAAGTTGAGCAACTCGCCACCATGCAAGAGCGCAACCGCCTCGCCCGCGAGATTCACGACACGCTCGGACATTATTTAACGGCGCTGAGTGTGCAGCTCGAGGCGGCACGCGCCTTGTTGGGCAAGCAACCGGCGGCGGTCGAACCCATCATTGTCAAGGCGCAAACGCTGGCCCGCGATGGGCTGAGCGAGGTGCGGCGCTCGGTGGCGGCCTTGCGTGCCACCCCCATCGAAAACAAACCCTTGCCCGATGCCCTGCGCGAATTGGTGGCTGAGGCCCAAGCCAGCGGCCTTGATGTGGCATATCGGGTTGAAGGCAACGCCAGTGCGGTTTCGGCGGCCATCGAAATGACGCTGTATCGCGCCGTGCAAGAAGGGCTGACCAACATTCGCAAGCACGCCAACGCCACTCACGCCGAGGTCTGGCTGACGTATCAGCCCGATCAAGTATTGTTGCGGGTGCAAGATAATGGCAGCCAGCCGAGCAAGGCGAACGATGCCGGTTTTGGCCTGATTGGGCTGCGCGAACGCGCCCAATTGTTGCGCGGGCAAGTAAAAACCAGTTGGCAAAATGGCTTTATGCTCGAAGTGAGTGTGCCGCGATGATTAAAATTGTATTGGTCGATGACCAAGTGCTGATTCGCGAAGGCTTGCGTATTTTGTTGCCGCTACAGGGCAATCTCGAAATTGTGGGCGAGGCCAGCAATGGCAATGAGGCGATTGCGGTGGTGCAGCACACCCAGCCCGATGTGGTGCTGATGGATGTGCGGATGCCGCTGCTCGATGGGGTGGCCGCCACCCGCGCCTTGCGCGCGTTGGCCCCGCAGTGCCGCATTTTGCTGCTCACCACCTTCGACGACAACGAATATGTGTTTGAGGGTTTGCGGGCGGGGGCGGCGGGCTATTTGCTCAAAGACACACCGTCCGACAAATTGGCCGAGGCCATCCGCACCGTTGCGCGTGGCGATTCATTTTTGCAGCCTTCGATTGCGGCCAAGGTGGTGGCCGAATTTGCGCGGCTGTCGGCGTTGCCACCCAAGCCGCAGGCGATGCCAGCCCCCCCGGCTCTCGTCGAGCCGTTGTCTGAGCGTGAGCTAGAGATTTTGCGCTATCTCAGCCGAGGCGATAGCAACAAGGAAATTGCGACGGCGCTCTACCTGAGCGAAGGCACGGTCAAGAATCATATTACCAACATCCTCGGCAAGCTCGGGGTGCGTGACCGTACTCAGGCTGCGCTGGTTGCGCGTGAGCGTGGGTTGGTGGGGTGAGCCGCCAGCCCCAGAATGGGGCGTTTGCTTGGTCGGGTTGATGACACTTGTGGGTTTAGAAATGCTGTGCTATTGCATGAATACATACGCTATGATAAAGTATGCATATGAAGACCAGAGTAACTGTAACCCTTGACCCACAGGTTATTCATCGCGCAAAATCGGTGGCTCGTGCTCGCAATATCAATCTCTCGGCCTTGATTGAATCACTTTTGGCTCAGACCATCGAGGTTGGCGTGGCTAAACCCGTGCGCTTTTCGCAAAAATGGGCTGGCAAATTCTCGCTGCGTGAATCTGATGGCAGTGATCCGTTGCTAGATGCGATGAAGGTGTAACCGGCAACACAGCAACAGTAAGGCAAGCCCTGACTTTGGTGTAGATATCATCGTCACCCGAAACATTTCCGATTTTAAGAACCTGCCTATCAAGTCTATGACTGCCGCCGAATTTGCGCGAATATATATGTCTGAAATGGATGATCAGGATAAGGG
>CAZLOF010000426.1:0-4630 GCA_964560745.1 uncultured Thermoflexus sp. | reverse complement strand
CTATATCCCCATCCCCGTAGGGGATGGGGATATAGTGGTTTCGGCATAAATTGCCTCAAATACTTCTCAATTTTGAATTCTTTCAAGCTTGGCTTGCATTTCAAGCCAACCAGCCGGTGATAAGCCATATTTAAAACGCATTTGGTCATCGTTCATATCGCCCGACCGAAAATCAACCAGAGCGCTGGTCCAACGTAACATCTCGAAAGTAAGTGATGGAATATTCGCCAATGGCGCAACTCGGCGATTAAACAAATATTCAAGGTTGCGCCCAGTGCAGGTAAACAATTGCTCAACGCAGGCAAACCGCGCAATTTGCTCATCCATCACTTTCAAGCAATCTTTAGAAATCGCTAACGAACGATTTTTAAATTTGAGATGACGCTGTTTATAACGCACCCACACCGATGGGGTTTCAGGGTTACTACGATCAATATCGGCCAAAGTCAAATTAAGCACTTCGCTTTTTTTCATACCGGTCTCTAATACCAGCATAATGACTGTCAGCGGTCTAATTTCGAGCTTCTCGCCACTCGCTACTTGTTGCGCCGCCATAACAACGGCTGTGGTCTGGGCCTCAGTCAAATATTCTGGCAAAGGGTCTAGCAGGGGGCGATAAGCAATAGGATCGGCAGGGTTAATAGCCAAATAACCGCTTGTATGTGCCCAATCAAAAAACACCTTGAGCGATGTTAAACGTCGCTCAACCGATTTAGGGCTGCCCGCGTGTTGGCTGCGTTCTTGTTGCGCCAGCCAATCTTGTATCTGATCTCCGGTGGCTTTATAAATCGGTCGATCTTCACCGACATCACGAACAAAAATACGCACATCGCCTAAAAAAGCTTTGCGTGTATTATCGCTGATAGGTCGTCGGTGTAAATGGTTGGCATAATCAACCAAAACATCTTTAAGCAATACTGTGCCTGCGTTTGGCATAATCCAAGTTTAGCACAAATGTTCGATGTTATATTACAAACAATAAAATTTTTTATTTATGTCGCTCAATCGCTGGATCCCTCCCCTCAATTGGAAACAATGGCTCGCTCTTGCCGTCATTAATATGATTCTTTCTGCCATTACCACCCTATTTGTGGTTCAGGCATTAACGGCAGCCCCCAAATCACCAACAGGGACTACAGCCTTACCAAATGCCAGTCCAGCGGCAGCTACCCGCCCAATTTCAAACGCCGCCTCAGTTCCCACATCCCCGCCGGCTGCCACAAAACCAGCCGCAGCCGCAGTTCCGCCAGCCACTGCACCGGCCCCTGCCGCCGGCGATGCACGCATAAAAATTAGCTTGTCATCACTTGGGCAGTTACAACTTGAGCGAATCGTCATTTCGAATGAAGGCGATAATGTCGATTTGAAAGATTGGAAAATTTCGACCCCACGCGGGGTCAATTACAAATTTAAGAATGTTGTCGTCTTTAAAGATAGTTTTGTTAACCTAAATAGCACGGCTGGGGCAGATTCGTCGACTGATCTTTATATGGGCCGCACCGATGCTGCATGGAAATCAGGCGATATCATTACGCTTGAAGCCAATGACGGGCGCAAAATTGCAACATTTGAGGTGAAATAAGCAGCCAGCACCAAGTCATTACACGACAATGCTATCAAGCTATGCGGATGATACATTTCATGATAATCTTGCGTCTAATTTCGTAATGACTTTTACGGCGTTTAAGGATATACTTTAATTGTGTCCTTGTTTAAAAATTAATATATTATACAATAACACAATTATATACTACACACAAGCAAAAATTGAGTAGTTGCTAATTACACTATCCCACCATTAAGCGCCGCTTAATAGCAGGATAGTGTAATTAGCGGCAATTTCAGTCTAAGACTAAGCTTAATATAGTTTGTAATTTCATCATACTCTCGTTATGGCCTACACTAATTATCAACATTGGAAAACAACCCCGTTAAGTGACACAATCGTGCCGCACTTGTCGGTCATTATCCCCGCATATAACGAAGCAGAACGTATTGTGCCAAGCATTGGTGCAATTGCATCTTATATTTGCGACCTTGGGTTTGATTGGGAACTGATCATAGCCGATGACGGCTCAAAAGACAACACTGTAGCCTTGGTCGAAGAATTGGGGTTAGCCAACGCCCGTGTATTACGGGCCACTAAGAATGGCGGCAAAGGCAGCGCTGTTAAGCGCGGTATGTTGGCTGCACGTGGGCGCTATCGTTTATTTGCCGACGCCGATAACTCAACACCGATCGAAGAAATATCAAAATTATTAGCAAAGGTTGATGGCAGCCAAGCCCCGCGTTATGATATTGCCATTGGCTCACGGGCCGCCGAGGGTGCACAAGAAAGCAACAAATCGTTGTTGCGGCGTATCTTTAGCGGCGGCTTGCGCATGATGGTGAAATATGTATTGGGCATTAATGTGCGCGATACGCAATGCGGCTTTAAGCTTTATACCGCCGAGGCCGCCCAGCGCTTACACCAAGCCCAAACCATGATGGGTTTTTCATTTGACCTCGAAATCTTGTATTTAGCTGCCAAATATGGCTACACCATCGCCGAAGTACCGGTATCGTGGATTGATGCCCCCGGCTCGAAAGTGAACCCAACCAAAGAAGCCAAACGCTTTATTAAAGACATGGCTGCCATTAAACGTAATGATTGGCAAGGTGCTTATGCAAGCTAAAATGCGTGTTGGCATCGTCACCCCTCACCCGCCGGGCACAGGAACATTAAATGAATATGCATTTCATTTTGTGCGCTATCTACGCCGCAAGGCAGATGTAAGTGAAGTGATTCTGTTTTGTGATGATTTACCCGATGGGCATCATTACAACTTTGATAAACATGGCGCACCCGTCACTGTTGTGCCAAGCTGGTCGTTTGATGCATGGGGCAATGCCCTACGGTTACGCAACGCCGTTATGGCGGCCAAACCCGATGTGCTATTGTTTAACATTCAGTTTGCCTCGTTTGGTCGCAAAAAAGCCCCAGCCGCGTTAGGCTTAGTTACGCCCTTAATCACACGCTTGGGGGGGATTCCCACCATGGTGTTGTTACACAACATCATGGAAACAGTTGACCTAAAAAGCGCGGGCTTTGGCAGCAATAAATTGGTTGAATGGAGCATTCGCACCTTTGGCAAGATCGTGACACATTTGCTCTTACAAGCCAATGTCGTCGCGCTCACCATCCCAAAATATGTTGAATTGTTGCGCCGTGAATATGGGGCCGACAATGTATTGCTTGCACCACACGGCTCATTTGAAGACAGCGCTCCCCAGCCCTCAGTGGAACCGCCCAAAGAGACAGACAATGGGACGATGCAAATTATGACCTTTGGCAAATTTGGCACCTATAAACGGGTCGAGACGTTGATCGAAGCTTTTGCCCAATTACAAGCGCCAGACCAAAACCGCCCCCCCCTTGAATTGGTGATTGCCGGAACGGATAGCCCAAATGCAGCGGGGTATTTGGCCCAAATGGCCCAACGTTATGCTCATGTGCCCAACGTGCGTTATACCGGCTATGTTTCAGAAAATGATGTGCCGGTAATCTTCAATAACGCTTCGGTGGTGGTGTTTCCATATACCAGCACCACCGGCAGCTCTGGGGTGTTACATCAGGCTGGTGATTATGGCAAGGCCGTCGTCTTGCCCAATATCGGCGATTTTGCCGAAGTCATTCGTGAAGAAGGTTACACTGGCGAATTTTTTCAACCCAATGATATAAATAGCATGGCGCAAGCAATTGCGCGGGTGATCGATGATGCCGCCAATCGTCAGGCGATTGGGTTGCAAAATTATCGCGCAGCACGTGGCTTACCCATGGAAGAGGTGGTAGATTGGTATGTGTTTCATTTTGAAACCATGTTACAAACAAAGCTTAGCCGCAACGATGCTCAACGCGCTCGTACGGGTGTAACCCGCACCACGTGATTAATGCGCCGATTGCGAAAGATCAACCCATAATGACCGTAGTAGAAGAATTTCACCCTGATTATTTGACCTTACATTTAGATGGGCGTTTTGATGCGCATGAAACGCCACAGGTTCGTCAATGTTTGGCGACCCATACGCCCAAAAATGTGCATATAAACCTTGAAAAAGTCACGTTTTTAGATTCGGCAGCCCTAGCCACGCTGGTACAAGCCATGAAAAATTGTCGCGAACGCGGTGGCGATGTGGTTTTGTGCAATATGCCGCAACCGGTACGTATTATTTTTGAGCTGACCCGCCTAGATAAGGCTTTTAAAATCATTAATACTGTTCATGACACTACTCAACACTAATGCCACAACATTAGTGGCTGCTGCAACTAATGTTGACTTAATATCTACGAATACATCAGCAGATATTAAGCCAGCAGTTGACCCCGCAACACAAGTTGCAGCAGCAATGGCCCAGCTTGAGCTTGAACTCGATAATATGGCCCAAGATCTGATCGATAGCCAAGATCAATTATTGGCGCTATACGAGATGAATCGCTCGACCCGCTTGAATGCCGATTTGCATGACACATTGCAAATGATGGCCCAACAAGCCCAACGATTATTGCGAGTTGATTGCGCTTTTGTGGCGTTAACCATGCCCGATCATGACCTGCAATTTGTGCAAGTGCCAAATGGATTTGTTAATTTTG
>CAZLOF010000425.1:0-4637 GCA_964560745.1 uncultured Thermoflexus sp. | reverse complement strand
GACTAACCGAAGGTGAAGTCAATTTTTCCTTGCTCACCACAGCACTCTCATATGAAAATATCTATTCTTACATTGGACTAACTAAACCTACTGATTTAGAACAAAAAAACATTAAAGCACCTGAATTAAGAAAAATTACAAAATGGATATTTGAAAAAAACACCGAAGATGTTACTCGCCTTGGAGAATCGCGTAATCTAAAGATACTCGATGCTGTCATAGGAAATTCTGATGCATTAGAACAATTTGATAAACTTAGCCAATCTCTGACTGATGCGGCACGCTACACGGGGATGCCACTAGAAAACTTCAGGTACTTATTAAGGGAGTCGCGCCGTCAACTTAAAATGGCCCACGATATCCTGATTCCATTAGAAAACGGATTTGATAGCAGTGACACACAAGCTGTAGCAGACATTGAAAAATTGATAAAAGCTACAGGTTCTGTATTAAAAAGCAAGTTGCTCGAATTAAAAGAAACTAAAGAATAATCGTTATGGAAGCTTTGCTCCTAGATACACTTGAAAATCTACCCTCTGTAAAGGATGAGCATATTTGGGCAGATTATGTAGAACTATTATGTTTAACAAGTTTAGATACAACCATATCCAAAGCGGGGATAGTAGATCGTATTAATGAACGACATGATGTTGGAGAAAACTCCCCAGTAAATGACGAAACCGACAATATTGATCATTATGATTTTAATTCCCTTGAAGAAACACGTACGATGCCTAGTGCTATCGATAGCCGTAATGAACAATTTATCGAAGATGTTTTCTCGCATTTGGAATATCGAGATGTAAACACGCTTAAAGGTACTTATCCTTTTGAATTTTCCCCAAAGCGGAATAGTCTATCGCTTCGTTCGTCTTTATCAAAAGAACAAAAGCTGTACTTATTTTTTTTGATAGCTTCAAACATACGATGTCTTACACAATCCACAAAAAGTAAAGTGCCTGATTTATTTGAGGTTATAAGTCGAGATGCTCTTAAAAACTATATGCCATCCCCCACTCAGGTCTATATCTTTGGCACAAATACATATGATGATGCAAAAAGATATAAAGGTGTATTAGTAGATAAAATCAAAAAACTTGCCGAAGATTTAGGGGATAAGCCACATTTTAAACCTAAAGATTTTAAACCGACTAATACTGGCGATGGTGGGTTAGATATAGTGGCTTGGTTACCATTTAAAAGTGGAACAACTGGAAATAACATACGTCTTTTTGGTCAATGTGCCTGTACAGAAGAATGGGTAAAAAAACAACACACCTCTAATACTCCAACTTGGGCTAAAAGAATAAGTTTTGGCATAAATCCGATAAATGCAATTTTTATACCGTTTTGTTATCATTCATCAAACGGAGGTTGGTTTAATGAGGATAATATCCATCAAGGAACAATCTTATTTGACCGTATAAGATTAATGTCACTTCTGCTAAATCATGTTGAATCAATTCATGAATCTGTCTTTGAAATCGTAGACGCGGCACTACAACAAAAGTCATCCTACGTTTGAACTTAATTTAGTGAGAACACATATGCGTATTGCAAATAGGTATATCAAAAATGACTAATAAATTAAAAGCCATTTCTCTTTTCTCAGGTTGCGGTGGTTTTGACTATGGAGCTCAGGAGGCTGGTCTTGACATAATTTGGGCAAACGATATCAACCCCCACGCTTCACATGCTTACCGAGGCCTTTTTCCACGTGTTGAATTCCATGAAGGTGATATTCGTGACATTACAAGTTTCCCCTCAGCCGACGTTCTTATTGGTTGTTATCCGTGTACTGGATTTAGCATGGCAGCTCGAAGACGTGGAAAAGATCTTGTTGAAAGAAATTTAAAAAACAACGAAAATAATTTTCTATATCGCGAATTCATCCGAGCATTAACGAAAATACAACCCCGTTATATATTTATCGAAAACGTAGGAGGCATGGTTTCAGCTCATGATGGATGGTTTTTTGAACAACAGATAACTGGTTTTGAAAAATTAGGCTATAACATAAAGCATGATTTTTTAAATGCTGCTAATTTTGGAATTGCACAAAATAGAAAACGAATGTTCATTGTTGGGATACATAAAGATATTAAGCAATTTAAATATTCATTTCAAAATCATACACACGGACCAAATACCAATCAATCATATGTCGTTATGCAAGATGTTATTGGAGATATGAATCCTTGGCCAGAAGGAGATTATTGCAAAGTTGATTTTCATGGGCATTATCTGACACGAAACCGCAAAAGAAAATGGACAGAGCCAAGTTTTACAATTGTTGCTCATGCTCATCACGTTCCATTACATCCAATGGGTGAGCCGATGAGGTATGTCAAAAAAGATACTTGGGTTCTTCAAGGAGACATTAATAGAAGGCTCTCTTGGCGTGAATGTGCTAGAATCCAAGGTCTGCCTGATAATATTAATCCATCAGGCCAGCTTATTGATAAATATCGAGTTATAGGGAATGCTGTACCACCTATTCTTGGAAAAGTTGTTGTATCGCCAATTTTAAATTGATTTATACATTTCGCTCAAGCTCCATTACTATAAAGTTTTACTCAAATAGGACAAATAGCCCCTTGATAGACATATAGATAATACATAAAATTCGCTCAGTATTTAGGGGAAATATATGAGAAATTTTAAAATAAAACGAATGTTTTATTTTTGGTGTGGTCTTTTTTTACTAATCTTAGCGATATTTATTAGCACACAATCGCCACAGCCAATCATCGCTGCTTCCAATTCAATTGTAATTAGCCAAGTTTATGGCGGCGGCGGGAACAGCGGTGCTCCCTATACACACGATTTCATCGAGCTATTTAATCGTAGCAATACAGCAGTTACGCTAACGGGTTGGCAAATTAAAGTAGCATCAGCCACTGGCACATTTGGCGCTGGGGTTAGCATCAATGCTTCTATTCCAGCCGGCGGGTATTTTCTCATTCAACTAAGTGGTGGTAGCACTGGGCAGACCTTGCCACAACCAGATCAAACCAGCACATTATCACTAAGTGCCACAGCTGGAAAAGTAATCTTGCTTGATGAAAACGACAGCACAATTGACTTAATCGGGTTTGGATCCTCGGCGAACCAATACGAAGGCACAGGGCCAGCCGCAAGCTTAGACAACACCAAAGCGGCAATTCGTTTATCAAACGGCTGCACAGATAGCGATAATAACAATACTGATTTTCAAGCCGCATCTCCTTCCCCACGAAACAGCAGTTCAGCCTTACAGCCTTGCTCAGCAACAGCGACACTTACTGCAACTGCGTCGGCGACAGTTATACCATCATTAACCGCGACATCTACGTCATCGCCATCAGCTACCTTATCTCCCACAACCACCCAAACGCCAACCCCATCAACTTCGACCCTAACGCCTAGCCCATCATCAACCTCAACCCCACCCTCCGCCACAGCCACACCAACAACCACACCCCAAAGCACCAATACAGCCACCGCAACCGCCACACCCAGCCCCACCAGCACTTCAGTGCCTAACCGCAACATCATCATCAATGAATTTGATGTCGATACCCCCGGTAGCGATATTGCCGAATTTATGGAACTATTTAGCCTCAACGGCGGCGATCAATCACTCGATGGGCTGGTAATCGTATTCTATGATGGCCTAACCCACAAATCCTATTACGCAACCAGCTTAAACGGCTACCGAACCGAAAGCGATGGCTATTTTGTGTTGGGCAATAGCGCCATAAGTGCAGCCGCCAAAACTTTTGCCAATGGCACTTTGCAAAATGGCCCCGACGCAATCGCTCTCTACATCGGTTCAATCACCGATTTCCCCAACGGCACAGCCATCACCACCACCAACTTGCTCGATGCCGTCGTTTATGGCACCGATGACGAAGACGACCCAATCCTGCTCAGCCTACTCAACCCTGCGCAACCTCAAATCAATGAAAGTGCAGGCGGCAGTTCCTCAACCCAATCTAACCAACGCTGTGCCAATGGCAGTGGCGGGCAACGTAACACAAATACATTTAGTCCAAACGCCCCGAATCCCGGCGCAGCCAACATTTGTCCCACACCCAGTCCAACGCCTATGCCTACCGAGGCCCCAACCAAAGTGCCAACCGCCACTAAAATTGCCACAGCTACTAAAACACCCGCACCTACCGAGACCGCCATCTGGCTCATTGTTCCGTCAGACACGCCCACCCCCACCCCCGACCCATCACAACGCACCCAAAACAACAGCCCCGATGATGAATTGATGCGGCGCTTAGTCTATCGTCATTATTTGATGGAAATACACGCCGAAGATGGCGAATAACTATTGACGTTTCGCTTCAAACTCACCATCACTCAAACGCACCCGCAACACATCACCCGCCACCGCATCATTTACCAACCGCACAATTTGCCCATCGCGCTGGCGTTGCACAATCGCATAACCGCGTGCCAAAGTAGCCGCAGGCCCAATTGCATCCAAATGCTGAGTAAGGCCCGTCAAACGAACCCGCTGCAAGCTCAAATGAGCCATTAACGCTTGCTCTAATCTGCGCTCCAATTCAATTACCTGCGTTTTAGCACGCTGCATTTGGTTGATAGGGCTAAGATGACGCAAAGTGCGTTTTAACCCCGACAGG
>CAZLOF010000424.1:0-4639 GCA_964560745.1 uncultured Thermoflexus sp. | reverse complement strand
GTGACGGTGGACTGTCCGGTGAGCGGCTACCCACAAACGCAGAGTGTGAGCAATGGCGGCAGCGTGACCTTTGGGCCGATCTTGAGCGGCACAATATGTAGCGTGAGCGAGAATATGTTAGCGCTACCGAGCGCCCCCAGTGGGTATACTTGGGTGAGCAGTGGCGGCCTGCAAAGTTACACCATTGCCAAAGATGTGACTGGCACGGTGACAGTGCGCAACCTACTTGGGCCGATACCGCCGACACCGACAAATATGCTGACCATCACGAAGGTGATTAGCGGCAGCGGCAGCGGGCCGTTTAACATTACTGTGACGGGGCCGAATGGCTACAGCAATGCCACGACGGTAGATGTGGGCAGCCCGCGTGTGCTGACAGGTTTGGCAGCGGGCGTATATACGGTGACTGAGAGCACACCGAGCGGCTGGATGACGAGCTATACGGTGACAACTGGCAGTGGTTACGCGACGGGTAGCAATGCAGTGGTGACACTGAGCAATTCGATCACAGCGACGGCATTTAGCGTGTCGCAGATTACCGGCACGGTATTTAGCGATTACAACATGGATGGCCGGATCACGGCCAATGGCACGATTACCGACACGGGTGTGCAAAGCGTGACGGTGCGGGCGTATGCGCTAAATGGCACACAACTTGGGCCAGTGACGACGGATGCGAGCGGGCGTTACACCATCACAACGAGCGGCGCACAGGGGCCGTATCGGGTGGAGTTTTATGGTTTGCCGGCGGGGTATGAGCCTAGCCGGGTGTTTACCAGCACGGGCACAAGTGCCAATGGCACGAGTGTACAATTCATTAATAGCGCGGGGCAAGCGGCAGGAGCCAATTTTGGCGTGCTATACCCCTGCGATTATTGTCAGGCCAACCCGAAACTTGCCAATGTATTGTTTCAAAATGGCGACCCTTTGGCTGTTGGTTCTAGTGTGGCTGGGTTGACCAGCATCGCGCAATGGAATTATTCGAACAAAAACCAATCACCAGCCGTGACAACGGTAGCGACGGCAGATGCAACGGGCACATTGTGGGGTACGGCGTATCAGCGCTCGACCCGCACTTTGTTTACTAGTGCGGCGGTGCGTCGTCATACAGGGCTTGGCCCAGCCGGTTTAGGAGGCATTTATCAAACCAACCTCAGTACCAATGCCACCAGTTTGTTTGTCGATGTCGAGAATTTGGGTGTGAATTTGGGCAATATGCCATCGAATGCAGCCCGTTTCTTGCCATTAACGGCAACCGACCCCAGCACCGATACTGTTGCTTTTGACGCGGTTGGCAAAATGGGGATTGGGCAAATTGAGTTGTCGCAAGACGAAAAGACGCTTTTTTTTACCAATTTGAATGATCGCAGTGTGTATGGCATGTATATTGGCAGCCCAGCAGTTGCGCCAACGGCATTCACCCAATATGCCATTCCTGCTGTTACTTGCACCAATGGTGTAGAGCGCCCATGGGCGTTGCGTCAATATCGCAATGCCTTATATGTGGGGGTGGTATGCACGGGTGAAATTGCGGCCAATTCGCCAACCAGTGCCAACTTGAGTGCGATGGTGTTCGTGATGGATCTGACGAGTGGTAGCCCCTCATTCTCGGCGACACCAGTGATCAGCTTCCCCTTGAATTACCCAAAAGGATGCGCCGAACCAAATTATTTCTCTGGCGTTAGCGCTTGTCAATGGAACCCTTGGAGCGATACGATGTCGGTCTTTGCGGTTGGCACCGACCCGACTTATTTTGCTTACCCACAACCAATCTTGAGCGATATTGAATTTGATGTGGATGGCGCAATGATTTTGGCATTTGCAGATCGGGCTGGTTTGCAGTTGGGGAGTGTGAATTTGACCCCTGATGGGGCGAGTGAAAATAATGAGTTGGGTGGCGATTTGTTGCGTGCTTATCGCACTGGCACCACGACATGGGTGCTGGAAAGTGGTGGCGACAAAGACGGTCCCGGCCCCTTTGTGCCGACGGCAAATAACACAGCATTGCGCAATGGCGGGACTGGTCCGGGCGGTCAAGGCCCCGGTAATGGTGAGTTTTACTACGATGAACGATTTGACCCTTATCACGAAGAGGCAGCAATGGGGTCGGCAGTCATTTACCCGGGCACGAATGAAGTGGTTGCCACGTTAATGGATCCTATTGTCATTTACTCTGGTGGTGTGATTAAAATGAGCAATGCCACGGGCGGTAGAAATAGCGCCTATGAAGTTCGCAATGGGCAAGGCGAAAATTTTGGCAAAGCGGCTGGTTTGGGCGAAGTTGAATTGTTGTGCGATATTGCCCCCATCGAAATCGGCAACCGTGTATGGTGGGATCAAGACGGCGACGGCGTACAAGATGCGGGCGAGCTAGCCTTGGCGGGCGTGCCAGTAACATTGACATGGGCGGGCGGCAGCATTGCCACTACGACTAACATCAGCGGCACATATTACTTCACCCGCGAGGCAGCGACGGGCGCATATAGCACGACACTTGCGGCGAACAAGGCTTATACGATTCAATTCGGCATTCCATCGGGCTACAGCCTGACCGTGCCAAATGCGGCGGCACTCAGCGGCAGCACCAGCAGCAACCACGCGATTAGTGATGTGATTGACAGCGACGCGGTGTTGGTGGCGGGCATCCCGAGCATCTACTACACCACCGGCAGCGCCGGGCAAAATAATCATGGGCTGGATGTCGGCTTCACCAAGCCAGCAGCGGGCGCGGTTACCATTACGAATGAGCTAACAACGACCCCTTTGGCAGTTTTGCGTATTGCTAAAACAATCGATAATGGCAGCAGCACAGATCCCTTTACAATGACTGTGACTGGGCCAAGTGGGTATAACGTGATTACGACCGTGACGACGAGCGCCGTGCGGGTGCTTACGGGTTTGACACCGGGGGTGTATACGGTGACCGAGAGTAGCCTGCCCGATGCCCCTAGTGGATATGTGTGGTCATGGGCGAGCTATGACCCGGCCGCTGCTTTGGATTTGGCTGGTAATACCACCGCAACGATTACTGTGACCAATTATCTTGCACCTGTGCCAAGCACGGTGACGGGCAGTTTGCAGATTACCAAGACGGTGATTGGTAGCGCCCAAAGCAATTTCACCGTAACCGTAACTGGGCCGAGCTACCCCAGTGGTCAAGCCTTTGGCATCGTGAGTGGAACCAACACTATCCCAAATCTTATTCCGGGGGTGTATACCGTGACCGAGACCACGCCGGGCGCGGGCTGGGTGACGACTTACACCGTAAATGGCATTAACAATGGCAGCAGCGCAGTGGTGACGGTGCCGACTGGTAGTGGTGCAGCAACCCCACCCTATACTATTTTGTTTAATCACCCCAACACCAATTTGCAGATTGTGCGTGCGGGTGATGAGCGCAGCGCCACAGTGACGGGCAATGTGTTATTGACACCGACCTTGGTTGCCAGTGGCATCACCTTTACGGTCAAGATCACCGTTACTGGCGGGCCAGATGGGGTAACAGCAGTGCCATTCCCTCCAACAGTGACATTGCAACCAGCCCAATTTGACCCGGGTTTTGGCAGTGGCGTGTATTCGAGCACGACGGGTGCGTTGGGTTTGGAGTATCGCGGGATATCAGGAGATTGGTTAAGCGGCACATTAAATGTCTATCGTGACCCGACTGACAAGATGGAAGTGGCGTTGACCTTGGGCGGCGGCTATCAATTTGTCAATTCGACCTTTGTTTTCCGCGATGTCGATGCCCAATTCTGGGATGTGAACGCCTTGAATCAATGCGTCACCCCCAGTAATAGCGAAACTGAGAAATATGATTGTCGATATAGCTATATTGATCGGGTTAAGATTCTGTCGGGCGGCAGTTTTACTTATACACAAGCGGTATCAGCGCAGCAAGTGATTGCTGGCAATATGATCACTGGTTATTTCCCAGATGTTAATAATAATGGGCGACCCGATAGTATTGGCGATTGGGATGTATCAGGTGATAATTATGTGGTGTGGGTGAATAACACCCAAGTATTGCCAGAATTCCGCTTTATTTATGATGATCCGGGCCATAGCTTAGATGGGGATGATGATGCATTCCATGATTTTGACTCGGTAAATCAATTGATTTTGTTTGCGGTGAAGGACTTTGATGCGGTGCTTGCGCCAAAGGCTGCTGTATTGATTACAAATACCGCTCCGTCTCTGAAATATGACCTCGGCAACCGCGTGTGGCTAGACACGAATAATAATGGCGTGGTTGATGGCAGCGAAGGCGCCCCGAGCGGCCCCGTGACCGTGACCTTGCGCGACAGCGCTGGCAATATTTACACGACGACGACGGACGTAAACGGCTACTACAAATTCGAGAACCTCGATGCCGGTAGCTACACCGTGACGGTGGCGGGCAGCAACTTTGTGAGCGGCGGGGCATTGGCGGGCTACGCCAGCAGCACCGGCGCGAGCGGAACCTACACCAACACCGACAACAATGTTGATCATGGTGTCGATGTGACCGACCCGAGCGCGGCGGGCGTGACGAGCGCCAAGATTACCCTCGGGGCGAGTGAGCCATTGAACGAAGACGGCAGCGCTCCACCGACGACCAACGGCGACGCGAAGAACAATTTGACGGTTGACTTTGGCTTCT
>CAZLOF010000423.1:0-4661 GCA_964560745.1 uncultured Thermoflexus sp. | reverse complement strand
CCTACCTGCTGATGGCGCGGCGGCACCGGCCGGAGGTCGAGGAGCCGGTGGAGGCGAGGGCGGTGCCGGCGCAGTAGGGTCGGGGAGGCGAGGCATGGAAGACGCGCTGGCCAACGGCTGGTCGCTGGCGGTGGCGCTGCTGTGCGGGCTGATCGTCGGGCTGGAGCGCGGGCATGACGCGCGCGACCTGCCGGACGAGCAGCGTTTCGCCGGCCTGCGCACGTTCGGCATCCTGGGCCTGATCGGCGGCGCCCTGGGCCTCGTCGCCGCCGAGGCCGGCGGAGCGGTGGCGGGCTTCGGGCTCGCCGCGGTCGCCGCGGCGCTGATCCTGGGCCACCGCGCCCAGATGGCCATCGACAGGGATGTGGGGATCACCACGCTGCTGGCGGCCTTGCTGACGGCGGTGCTGGGCATGCTCGCCGGCAGCGGCCATCCGGACCTCGCCGGGTCTGGGGCGGTGGTGGCGGCCCTGCTCTTGAACCTCAAGTCGACGCTGCACGGCATCCTGCGCAAGGTGCGCGAGAAGGAGCTGACGGCGGCGCTGCGGCTGCTGCTGCTCTCGGTGGTGGTGCTGCCGTTCCTGCCGAACCAGGGCTATGGCCCGTACCAGGCGCTGAACCCCTACGCCATCTGGTGGATGGTGGTGCTGCTGGCCGGGCTGTCCTTCCTGGGCTACGTCGCCGTGCGCGTGCTGGGCGCCGGCCGCGGCCTCGGCGTCACGGCGCTGGCCGGCGGGCTGGCCTCGTCGACGGCGGTGACGGTGACGCTGGCGCGCAAGGCCGCCGGCCATGCCGAGCTGGTGCCGCTGGCGGTGGCGGCGACGCTGCTGGCCTGGCTGGTGATGTTCGTGCGTGTCGGCGTGCTGATGGCGGCAGCTGGGCCCGAGGTGCTGCGCGCCACCGTCGTGCCGCTGGCGGCGGCGGCCCTCGCCACGGCGGCCTGCGCCGCGCTGTTCTGGCGGCGCGGCGGCTCGAAGCCGGAACTGGACGAGCCGGGCAACCCGCTGGAACTGGGGCCGGCGCTGCTGTTCGCCGGCCTGCTGGCGGCGGTGCTGCTGGCCGGCCGGTTCCTGCAGGACCAGTTCGGCCATCTGGGCCTCTACATCCTGGCCCTGGTCTCGGGCATGGCCGACCTCGACGCCATCACCCTCTCGGCCAGCCGCATGAGCGCCCAGGGCACCGTCGACCCGGCGACGGCCGGCCGCGCCATCCTGCTGGCGGCGGCATCCAACACGGTGGTGAAGACGCTCTACACCGTGCCGGTGGCTGGGGCACCCGTGGCCGGGCGGCTGGGGCTCGCCAGTGCCGCGATCCTGGCCGCAGGAGGGGTGGCGGCCTGGATCGCCGCCGGCTGGGGCGGAGCCTGATACCCTTCGCCTATCGGCCTGCCCGAGCCTCAAGTGGTGCGACCGTAACGCTTCGTTCGCTTGTCATGGCCGGCCCCCGAGCCCGCCATCCATCTGATTTCGCCTGGAAAATGGATGGCCGGGTCGAGCCCGGCCATGACAAGAACGCAGGTCCCGAAGGCTGCGGCTCAGCTCCGGGTGGGGCCGATCCAGACCTCGAGCGTGCCGGGCTTGGGCTTGCTGCGCTGGTGGCTGAGATCGAGCACGCGCGGGTTGGCGTTGCCGTCGAGGCTCTGCTCGACGCTGGCGGCCAGCTCCACCGTGGCGGCGCGGTCGTCGGCGAAATAGTAACGCACGCTCGGCCGCGCGATGCGGACGTCGACGGAGCGCAGGGCCACGACATAGCCCTTGTCTTCGAGCTGGCGGGCCAGCCGGCGGGCGGCCGCGGCGTCGCGCTCGGAGCCGGAATAGTGCACCACCACCCGCGGGTGCAGCGCCGTCTCGGCCTCGCTCGGCTCGGGCGCCTTCAACGCCATCGGCAGCGGCTGCGCCGGTTGGCCGGCAATGGGCTGCGCCACCACGTCGCGCAGGTAGGGAGCCACGAGCTGAATCGTCGCCAGCGCCTGCGGCAGGGCCAGCACGGCGGCGGTACCGACCAGGGCCACGGCGGCCAGTGCCACGGCGGCCCGCACATTGGTCGAGCGCTCGGGAGCGGCAAGCGGCGGTGCCGCGGGGCGGATCGGCCGGCGGCGAGGTGCCGATGCGACGGGCGCCGCCGGCTCGACATAGCCCGGACGGCGGAGCGGGCGATGCCCGTTCCAGGGCGGCGAAGCTGCCGCGTGATCCGCTTGCGGCAGCGTGGCTGCCGCTTGGGCCGCTTGGGCCGACTGCGGCCTAGCCGGCTGTGCCGTCACCGGCTCTTCGGCCGGCGAGGGAAGTGCGGCTTCGGCCGGTCCCGGCTCGATCCCGAATATCTCGATTTCGCCGGCCTCGACGTGGTTGGCCTCGACCCGGACCGCTTCGACTTCGACCGCCGGCTGCATCTCGGGCCGCGCCGCTTCGATCCCGACCACCGGTCGGGGCTCGATCATCGGCTCGGATTCGACCGCCGGCTGGGGCCGGACCGCAGGCGACGCTTTGGCCTGCGGGCGCGGCTCGACCCCGGCAGCGTCGAGCTTGGCAGCGGCCTGCCACTCGGCCCATTCAGGCAACGCCTGCAAGGCATCGGCATAGGCGGCGTGGCGCGGCTCCAGGGGAATGGCGTGGGTGGCGAGCCGTGCCACCCAGGGCGCCATCATCGCATCGACGACGCCGAAACGGCCGAACAGGAACTTGCCCTGGCCGCCGGAGGCGTCGCGGCATTCGTCCCAGATGGCGGTGAGCCGGGCGAGACCGTCGGCGATCGGGCGGACAAGCGGCCCCGGCGGCGAGAAGGTCGCCGCCATGTCCAGCGGCAGGAAGGCCGCCAGCTCGGCGAAGCCGTTGACGGCGGCAAGCGCGCTGCGACGGGCGAGTTCGCGAAGCTCCGGGTCCGGCCACAGGCTGGGCAGGCGCCAGGCGGCATGATCGGCGATGCCCATGGGCCCGCTGATCGGCACGCCGTCGAGCAACAGCGCCGGCACGCCGCCGGTCGGCGACAGCTCGCGCAGACGCCGGGCGGTGTCGGGCCGGCGCAGCGGCACCACGGTCTCGGCGCAGCGCAACCCGGCCCGGCGCAGCACCAGCCACGCCGAGAAGGATGCCGCGCACAAGCCGCGCGTGCCGATCACCAGAGAGGTGCCCAAGGCTCAGCGCCCCAAAAACCGGCGGTCAGATGCAGCACCGGCCACATGGCCGAGCAGCACCTTCAACCTACTAACGCAATATGGGCCCATTCCTTCCCGAAGGAAATGCTGCGATGCGGCAAATATCAGGCGGCGGCGTGACGCTCGTCACTGAAAACCCGTGCGGAGCGTACCCTGACATGAGCCTGGTCGCCGAGGCGCAGGTGCAGCTCGCGCAGCTTCGCCCGCGGCATCTCGGCGATGAGCTGCTCCTGCTGGCCGAGGACGGAGAGCTCGACCCGCACGACGGGGCCGAAGGCGCCGATATGCTCGACGCGGGCCGGGATGCTGTCGGCCACGGGCCGGTTCGACAGCTCGATGTCCTCGGGCCGGATGTAGGCGATGGCGGGGCCCACGGCGTCGAGCCGCGGCACCTCGACCGGCACATCCTGGTTCCACAGCCGCGCCCGGCCGCGCGCCACCGAGACCGGCAGGCGGTTGGCCTGGCCCAGGAACTCGTAGACGAAGGGGGTCGCCGGATGCTCGTACACGGCGTCGGGCGCGCCGCTCTGCTCGATGGCCCCCTGGCGCATCACCACCACCCGGTCGGCCAGCTCCATGGCCTCCTCCTGGTCGTGGGTGACGAACAGGCTGGTCAGGCCCATCTCGTCGTGCAGCCGGCGCAGCCAGCGGCGCAGCTCCTTGCGGACCTTGGCGTCCAAGGCGCCGAACGGCTCGTCGAGCAGCAGCACCTTGGGCTGGATGGCCAGTGCGCGCGCCAGGGCGACGCGCTGGCGCTGGCCGCCCGAGAGCTGCGACGGGTAGCGGTGGGCGAAGCCTTCGAGCTGGACGAGGCGCAGCAGGTTCTGCACCCGCTCGTGGATCGCACCGGCCGACAGCCGCTCGCGGCGCGGCTTGACCCGCAGGCCGAAGGCGACGTTGTCCTGCACGGTCATGTGCCGGAACAGGGCGTAATGCTGGAAGACGAAGCCGATGCCGCGCTTGCCGACGGGCCGGGCGGTGGCGTCCTCGCCGTCGAACAGCACATCGCCCTCGGTGGGGAAGTCGAGGCCGGCGATGATCCGCAGCAGGGTGGTCTTGCCGGAGCCCGAGGGGCCCAGCAGGGCCACCAGCTCGCCGGGCTCCACCTTCAGGTCGACGCCGCCCAGGGCGGTGAAGCCGTCGAAGCGGCGGACAAGGTTGCGCACCTCGATGGTCATCGGCGTCGTTCCTTTTTTCAGCGATGCTTCGCGGCGAGCTCGGCGCCGAAGCGCCATTCGAGCCCGGCCTTGAGCACGAGGGTGAGGATGGCCAGCAGCGCCAGCAGCGACGCCACGGCGAACGAGGCCATGAACTGGTACTCGTTGTAAAGAATCTCGACGTGCAGCGGCATGGTGTTGGTGAAGCCGCGGATGTGGCCCGAGACCACCGACACCGCGCCGAACTCGCCCATGGCACGGGCGTTGCACAAGAGCACGCCATAGAGCAGGCCCCATTTCACGTTGGGCAGCGTGACCCGCCAGAAGGTCTGCCAGCCCGAGGCGCCCAGGGAC
>CAZLOF010000422.1:0-4666 GCA_964560745.1 uncultured Thermoflexus sp. | reverse complement strand
AACCCCGTGCCGCGAGCGGTGACGTTTACCCGCGAGACTTTATTTGTGCGCAAGGGTAAAGTGCGGATGGATTTATATACCGATGATCATCAATACATCAAGAGCTACCTCTTAGGCACAGGTGATGTGGTCTTGTTGGTCAGTGGCGGTCATGGCTTTGAAATTCTTGAGCCAACTGAAATGATCGAGGTTATACAAGGGCCGTATGCTGGTGTAGAAGATAAGACCGTATTTGCGACGGTTGATAGCGCAAAAATTTCGTTTTAGGCAAATTCTTATAGCACTTAATGCGCGTTTCCAGACGCGCACCAAGCATTGCTTGGTAAATGAGAGATTAAAATATAGCTACAATCCTTCATTAATTTAATCACTCATTTATTTAGGCCTATGACAATTCGCAGCAAAATACGCGCCGGTATTGAGCGCGTGCTTCTCACCCAAGGGTTTACGATTACTCGTGCTGGAGCCGACTATTTGGGCGCGGCCCCCGCCATTGCCGCCGCCAAGGCCAAGGGCCAAAGTGTGCGCGAATATGTTGAGGAACTTTGGGAACAAGTCGGGGCCGCCGAGCGGGTGGCGAATGAATTTGCCTCTGCCGGTGCGCTGGCCCATTGTCAACGGGTGTTAGAGGTTGGCCCGGGCACGGGTATGTTTCTTGAGTTTATTTTAAAACGGGTGCAGCCGCAGCAATACGATATTTATGAGACCGCCGCCGATTGGGCGGCCTATCTTGCGCAAGAATATGCGCCGCAAGTGAAACGTCAGCCAGCCGATGGGGTTAGTTTAAAGCATACGCCCGATGCCTCGTGTGGGTTGGTGCATGGTCACGGGGTGTATGTTTATATTAAACCCTTGGCTTCGTTTGAATATTTTGCCGAGATGATGCGGGTATGTGCGCCGGGTGGGTTTATCGCTTTTGATTTTTTTGCCGCCGAGAAATTTGATGTGACGCAGGTGACGCATTGGCTAACTTTTCCTGATCGCTATCCTATTGTGCTGCCCGCCGAGACCGTCAAGGCGTTTTTTACCCAACGCGGGTTTCGTCTTGTGCATCAATTTGATCACAAACTTGGGCGCGGCAAGTCGCAGTATGTGGTGTTTAAGCATGGTGGTTAAGAGGTAAGAGCCAAGAACCAAGAATTAAGAGTAAAGAATTAAGAGCAATCAAATGGCGATCAATTGCCATTTGATTGCTCTTTTTTTATGCAGCCGACGATTTGGGGTCAACCCAATCACCTCCTAAATGTCAAGTGACCTTTACAATTTTAATGTAAAGGTCACTTGACATTTAGGAGGTTTTGCTTTATCCTCTTGTAAAGCTAGCTTTACATTTTACTTAAAGGATAAACAAAAATGACGTTAACAAAACCCTCTTCCCAATTGTTGAAAAAGACCTTGCTGGCAAATGCGCTGTTTTCCGATCTTTGTGGTTTTATATTGTTGCTTGGCGCAAGCACAATTGCGCCTCTCATCGGCTTCAATTCGCCTATTATTTTGGCAGTGATTGGGCTTGGTTTGATGGGGTATGGCGCATGGCTGTTTTTAAATGCGCGTCGCGCCGTGCCAAGTTTGACCCAAGCCCAAATTGCTGTGGCCGCAGATGTGGCATGGGTGATTGGCGCGGCTGTGGTCATTTTGCTGGGTGTTTTAAACACTACCGGCAATTGGATTTTGGCAGGCGTAACTGATGTCGTCTTGTGTTTCGCTATTTTGCAATGGGTGGGTATTCGCCGGTTGCAACCCTAGATCAGTTATAAGACGAGGAATTCAATGCGATCAGTTAAATTTCACAAGTTTTGGCTTTTGATCACCGCCATCGTGGTGGGTTCATTTGGCCCCATTTTTGCATTAGCAACCAGAAGCGGAACAGATGAGTTGGCACGCTGGAGTCTCGATTTATTGGCGTGGCCTATTGATGGTCAGCAGGTTTATACCGAAGGGACAATGCGCTTTTTGTCAGCGCTAACAGGTGGCTTCTTGTTTGGGTGGGGTATCATGATCTTTTGTTTGCGGCAATGGGTCTATGACGTTGCCCCTGAGCAAACGAGACGCGCAGTGCTTGCGGGGCTTGCCGCATGGTGCATTCTCGATTCCACAGGCTCAATTGCAGCAGGGGCCCCATCAAACGCTATCTTCAATATTATTGTGCTGCTTCTGGCGGTAGGGCCTCTGTGGCGGTCGGCTGAGGTAGCATAACGATTTAAGGTAATATGTCTGTTTGATCGAAAAAAGTGGCATCAAACAGGCAAAAACAATTAAAAAATGACAAAACAACGAATTATTCTTATCCTCGTGCTGTCCGCATTTTTAGCGTTAACAGCAGCGGCGTTGGTGAATCATGGCTATTTGGGCATCTTCGAACCACAGCTTAAAAATTATGCTGGCTTGCAAGTTCTCTTCGATTTGGTCATTGCGCTTAGCCTGTTTTTGGTGTGGATGTGGCGTGATGCCAAAGTCGCTGGGCGCAACCCTTGGCCCTGGTTATTGCTCACACTAACGCTGGGTTCTATCAGCCCGTTGATATACTTAATTGTCTATAAAACAGGCAAACATGACTAAACCGTCCAAACGACGATATGTAATTGAATTTGGGGCCGCGTTACTCGCTTATGCCGTTGCGGTGTTGATTACTGTGCCGATCATTCAGGCCAACCCCGATGCGGCATGGCGTGTGCCGGTGGCGCTCATTCCGCTCGTGCCTTCTACTTTGGCGCTGGTGGCGGTGTTGCGCTTTGTGCGCTCGCTCGATGAGTTTCAGCAGCGCATTCAACTCGAAGGGTTGGCCTTTGCCTTTCTCGATACCATGCTCATTACGTTGGCATATGGTTTTCTCGAAAATGTCGGTTTGCCACGCCCCAGCTTCATTTGGGTGGCCCCACTAATGATCGTGTTATGGGGCTGTGGCGTTGGCATTGCGGCATGGCGATATCGGGCGTAAGCTGGCGTATGGTGCGAGTGTGCGACAATTGAGATGAAGAGGATGGCATGAAAAACACGCTACGCGAATTACGCGCCGAACGTGACTGGTCGCAACAGCAATTGGCCGAGCAACTCGACGTGTCGCGGCAAACCATTAATGCCATCGAAACCGGCAAATATGACCCTAGTTTACCCTTGGCTTTTGCCATTGCCAAGCTGTTTGGCAAAAAAATTGAGGAAATTTTTAACCCAGATTGAGTCTTTTGGCAATAACAATAAATAGAGAGCTGCTTAAAAGCTACTTATACTAAGAAAGACTCAAAAATGCGGTTTTCGCCGATTTCACTACCCATCCTCAAGCTATGCTTGAGGATGGGTAGTGAAATCGGCATTGCCTTAATTTTTACCCTTGATGGGGATAATGATTTTGACAAAAATTTGTTTTAATTTCCAAGGCATAATGGTCATATAAAGTTATGACTATCCAAAATGCTATTTCCACGCATCTAAGCCGCAAAGCCAGCCATATTAAAGTTTCACGCGGTTGGGGCAAAAATGAGGCGATTTCATTCGTCTATGGTTTCCCTGCGCCAGAACTATTGCCCAATGATTTGGTATTAAGTGCAACCGATACCGCCCTGCATCAACAAGGCCAATGGCCTTTGCAATATGCCGGCACACCCGGCAGCAATGGCCTGCGCGATACCTTGATTCAAAAACTAGCCCGTGATCAAAAAATTACCGCCACCCGTGAGAATTTGTTGTTGACAGCCGGTTCGTCGCAAGCTATTTCTTATATTTGTGAATTATTGCTTGACCCCGGCGATGTGGTGTTGAGCGAAGCACCGACTTTTTTAGGCACGGTGCGTATGATGAAAAACATGGGCGTAGACATTGAAGGTGTGCCCCTTGATGAAAATGGGGTGCGGGTCGATGCGCTAGAAGCCATTCTCAAACGGCTTAAAGCTGCAGGCAAACGCGCCAAGATGTTTTATGTCATCCCAACTTTTCAAAACCCCAGTGGTGTTACTACGACGCTTGAGCGTCGGCAACGGATTGTGGAACTGGCCCGTGAATATGACTTTGTCATTCTCGAAGATGATGCTTATTACGATTTGCGTTTTGCTGGCGACCCCTTACCCCCACTTTATGCTTTAGAGGGTGGGGCACGCACTTTTTATGTTGGCACTTTTTCGAAAATTTTATCGCCGGGTCTGCGTTTGGGTTTTGTGGTTGCCAATGAAGATGTGATTGCGCACCTTGAGGCGTTGAAGCCTGAAGGTGGCGCATCACCTTTTGCGATGGCTGTGGCGTGGGAATTTTGCAAGAATGGCGGATTAGATGCCAATATTGCAAAATTACGGGCCGCTTATAAACGTCGTTGCGAGACCATGCAAGACGCGCTTACTGAATTTATGCCTGCTGGGGTGACTTGGACCCAACCACAAGGCGGCTTTTTTATTTGGGTGACTTTGCCAGATTATATGGATGCGCGTGAAATGGACGCGGCAGTGCGTGCCAAAGGCGTTGATTATTTGCCGGGCGCAGCCTGTTTTTTTGATGGCAGTGGTAATAACACCTTGCGTTTGGCATTCAGCTATGCCGCTGAAGATAAGCTGGCTGAAGGTATTCAAGCCATCGCCGAATGTGTACGTGAGCGGGTGCGTAACCGCGAATCATAGAGCAAATTCCTAAAAGATGTAATGTCGAAATCACGATATGGCCTTTGATGGCATGGGCAAAGCCC
>CAZLOF010000421.1:0-4696 GCA_964560745.1 uncultured Thermoflexus sp. | reverse complement strand
GGCAGATGTGGTGTTGGTGGTGGGCAGCCGCTTTATGAGTGGCGGGGCGATCCCAGTTCATGCCAACCCCGCTGTGAAATATGTTTATTTAAATGTCGAGGAGACCGAATTTACGACCCCGCGCAAAGTCGATGCCACGATTTTGGCCGATGCCAAACTTGGCCTTGCGGCATTGGCGGCAGAGTTAGCTGATTTGCCCAAACGGGCTTCACGCAGCGATGAAGTATTGAAGGCGCGTGCCATTGCCGATAGCCAAGTTGAATTGATTCAACCGCAAGCCGCTTTTCTTCATGCCTTGCGCAACGCTATTCCTGATGACGGCGTGTTGGTGAATGAGATGACGCAAGTCGGCTATATTTCGCGGGTGGCTTATCCGGTGTATCAGCCGCGTACGTTTATTACACAGGGCTACCAAGGCACACTGGGGGCCGGTTACGCCACAGCCTTGGGGGTGGCGGCAGGCAACCCGGGCAAAGCAGTGGTTTCGATCAACGGCGATGGCGGCTTTGGCTTTAATATGCAAGAATTGATCACGGCGCACCGTTATAACTTAGGTGTGGTGGCGGTGGTGTTTAGCGATAACGCCTATGGCAATGTGAAACGCCTGCAAAAAATGCAATTTAACCGCAACCTCGGCAGCGATTTGGTTAACCCCGATTGGGTGAAGGTAGCCGATGCCTGCAATGTGCCAGCCCAGCGCGTGCATACGCCTGATGCGCTGCAAGGTGCAATTCAAGATGCCCTCGCCGCCGGTGGCCCAGCCCTCATCGAAGTGCCCGTTGGCGAAATGCCCAATGGCATGCATTTGATGACGATGAAATAAGCCATGAGCTATGAGCCATGAGCCATGAGCCTTGAGCTAAGAGTCACGGCTCATGGCTCATGGCTCATAGCTTATTCATCCAAAACGATGTCTTCTCCTATTGTCTTACTTACTGGAGCCAGCAGCGGCATTGGTGCAGCCACGGCCAAGCAATTGGCAGGCGAGGGCTATGCGCTGGTATTGGCGGGGCGGCGGGCCGAGCGTTTGCAACAATTATGCGATGAAATTCGCGGTCATACGCCCGAAGCAGCGCTGTTGCCAGTGCCTACCGATGTGCGTGATGTGGTGCAAATTGAGCATTTGGTGGCGCAAGCCATTCAGACCTTTGGGCGTGTCGATGTGTTGGTAAATAACGCTGGCGTAGGTGAGACCCATCAGGCTTGGCAGCCCACCGACACACAGATTGATAACATCATGGGCACGAATTTTGTCGCGCCTATACAATTAACGCGGGCCGTGATGCCGGGCATGATCGCGCGTGGCAGCGGCAGCATCATTAATGTGGCCTCGGTGGCGAGCCATATCAGCACGCCCACCTCAAGCCTGTATTGCGCCAGCAAATTTGCTTTGCGGGCATGGAATGATGCCCTGCGTCGTGAAATGCACGGTATGGGGATTGCGGTGTCGTTGGTTTCGCCGGGTTATATTCGCACCGAGATGACCGCCGAAGTGCCGCTGGCGATGCCGGGGCCAGAAATTGTGGCCAAGGCCATCAGTCGCCTCATTCGCCGCCCCAAGCGTGAGGTGTTTGTGCCGGGTTATTACCGCCCGTTAAGATGGTTGGCGGCGATTTCGCCGCCGCTCACCGATGCCATTTTGCGGCGTGCGATGGCGCGGCGTATGCAGCCGGAGTGAGAGGGGGTGATTCCACCGCAGCGAAAACGTGACTATACTATTCTTCAATACATTCGCCAATATATTTTTAGATTGGGAATGCCCCAAAATTTACGAAAAGAGTTGGGAGGTCGAGGCTTTAGCCGGTTACTAACCCAATTCAAGCTTAAGGCTAAAAATATAGGCTTTGACCGTGTTACTAACCGGCTAAAGCCTCGATCTCCAGGATTCGTCGCCGATTGAAAGGTGCGCAAGTTCATTTGGTGCTAGATGCTAACTCTCAGCCCGTGTCTACAATTTCAAACTGACAACGCTCCATTTAACTATACAATATCGGCCTCATGAAACGCGATTTTGAATATATCGTCATTGGTTGTGGCGGCATCGGCAGCGCCGCGCTTTATTGGCTGTCGCGCCGTGCTGGCAAAGAAGTATTGGGGCTTGAGCAATTTGAGCTATTTCACACCCGCGGTGCGTCGCAAGATTACTCGCGCATTATTCGGCTATATTATCACGACAACAAATATGTGCCGCTTACGCCTCACAGTTACACGGCGTGGGCCACGGTAGAGGCCGAGAGCGGGGTGCGGGTCGTGACCAAAACGGGTGGGGTGGTGATCGCCGATTGCGACAGCCCTCATCATGCTGCGCTGGATGTGTATGAAGACTCGCTCAAACAATTGGGGGTTGGCTATGAGCGGATTGACCGTGCTGAAATTGAGCGGCGCTTTTCGGGTATTTGCCCACCCTGGGAGATCGAAGCCTTGTATCAGGCCGACACCGGCATTGCCGACCCTAGCAAGGGCAACGCCGCGCATATTGCGCTGGCGCGGTTGAATGGGGCCAGCATTCAAACCCAATGCGCCGTGCGAGCCATTCACCCCACCGCCGATGGCGGGGCGCGGATTGAGACCAGCCAAGGTGAATTTAGCTGTCGACGGCTGATTGTGACCGCCGACGCTTGGGTGAATCAGTTGATTGAGCCGTTGCTGGGGCGCAAAATACCGGTGCGGATTACCCAAGAACAGGTGACGTATTACGCCACGCCGCACCTCAAACAATTTGCCATTGGGCGGTTTCCGGTTTTTCAATGGAAAAATGGCATCAGTTATTACGGGTTTCCGGTGTATGGCGAAGTGGCGACCAAGGCCGCCATCGATAACAGCGGGCACGAGGTGAGTGCCGACACCCGCACCTTTGAGCCAGACCCAGTGCGTGAGCGCGAATTGACCGAATTTTTGGCGCAGCGTATGCCTAATTTTGTCGGGCCAAAACTGTATACCAAGACCTGTTTGTATACCATGCCGCTCGATCGGCATTTTGTGTTAGATGCCTTGCCCGGCTTGCCGCAAATTTTTGTCTTTGTGGGGGGCGGTCATGCGTATAAATTTGCCAGCCTGATCGGCAAAATTTTGGGTGAATTGGCGATCGATGGTCATACCGATTACCCGATTGCGCCATTTTCGCTGCTGCGTGAGGCCATGTTGCACCCCGAGCGGGCGGTTTATGAATATGTATGACGGGTTTCGCAAACCTCCGAGGTCTTATCGCAAGTCGCGGCTACAACCGCAAGCTGCGATAAGACCTCGGAGGTTTCATCGAAAAATCGGTATTTGTAATTTAGAGGCGATATAACCATGACGACGACAAACACAACTTCAGGGCGTGGCGCATCGCGCCAAGGCTCACATCGAGCTGCCCGCCAAGAATCGCGCCTGCGCAGCCCCCTGCGCGACACGCCTTGGCGTTTGACCCACAACCCCATGCCGCCGACCGAGATCTTGACCCCCGAAGAATTGGCGCAAGTGGATGAGGCTTCGTTGCAGATTGCCGAGGCCATTGGCATCGACTTTATGTATGCGCCAGCCCTCGATTTGTGGCATCAGGCCGGGGCCGAGGTCGATTTTGCCAACCAACATGTGCGCATCCCACGTGGGCTGTTGCGTGAATTGGTGGCCAAGGCCCCCAGTGAATTTACCCTGCGGGCGCGTAACCCGGCGCGTAATGTGCGCTTGGGCGGCAATCATATTGTGTTTGCCCAAGCCAGCGGTATGCCGTTTGTGGCCGATTTGCAGCGTGGGCGGCGCGAAGGCCGCTTGAGCGACACCATCGAAGCCATCAAATTGGTGCAAATGTGTAACCCCATTCATCTGTTGAGCGGCAACCCGGTCGAGCCGCAAGATGTGCCGGTGCGTTTGCGGCCCTTGGTGCGGTTGAATGCATTTTTTCATCATTCTGACAAAGCGGTGGTGGCGGGGGCGCAAAATGAGCATATTGCCGCCGATTGTTTAGCCATGACACAAGCCATTTTTGGCGATTTAGACCAGCCCAGTGTGATGGCGGTGGTAAATGCCAACAGCCCCCTGCGTTATGACAGCGGCATGTTGGGCGGCTTGATGACTTATGCCGCAGCCGCCCAACCGGTGGTGGTGACACCATTTATCTTGGCTGGGGCCATGTCGCCTATCAGTATTGCGGCGGCGCTGGCGCAGCAAAATGCCGAGGCGCTAGCGGGGATTGCCCTGATGCAATTGGTGCGCCCGGGTGCCCCCGCCATTTATGGTGCATTTACCACCAACACCGATATGGCAACCGGCGGCCCAGCTTTTGGCACCCCCGAGGGCGCGTGGGCGTTATTGGCAGGGGCGCAATTGGCGCGGCGTTATGGCTTGCCTTATCGCGGCAGCGGCAGCCTCAACACCAGCAAAATGGTCGATGCCCAAGCCGCCTATGAAACCCAAATGAGCCTGTGGCCGTGTGTGATGGGGCATACCAATTTGGTGTTGCAGGCGGCGGGTTGGCTCGAAGGCGGCTTGGTCTTTTCATTCGAGAAATTTGTGGTCGATGCCGAAGGCCTCGCCATGATGCAGCATTTTCTCAAACGCCCGCTCATCAATGATGAAGAATTGGCGCTCGATTTTATTCGCGAGGTCGGGCCGGGCGGGCATCATTTTGGCACAACCCACACCCATGCCCGTTATCAAACCGATTTTCACAGCAGCAGCATTGAAGACCGCCAAAATATTGTCACTTGGCAAG
>CAZLOF010000420.1:0-4701 GCA_964560745.1 uncultured Thermoflexus sp. | reverse complement strand
CACTATATCTCTGCCAAGCTACGCTTGGCAGAGATATAGTGAAATCGGCGAAAACCTTTGGAAAAGAATTTCCCGGATAGCTATATACAATAAACAAGCATGACGATTATTGAACAGCAACAATCTATCATTGATCGTATTTATCATCCAAGCAAAAGGTGGGTAAATTTTTCTGCTCATGATATTAATCAAAGTATTCCACAGCGCTTCGCAATGACTGTAAATACGTTTCCCGATCACATTGCCATAAAAGATGGGGAGGCGATGTTAAGTTATCGAGATTTGGATCGCGCCTCAAACAAACTTGCCCATTTCATTCACCAGCAACATAATCATAATGCGGAGATTGTGGCGCTCGCTTTTACCCATGTTTTGCCATCCGTCGTTGCCGTTTTGGCAGTATTAAAGGCAGGTAAAGCATTTGTGATATTGGATTCAGATCAACCAACAGAAGTATTGCAAAATTTGCTAATTAATAGCGCTGCAACACTTGTCATAAGTGATACGGTTACATTGAATAAAGCGCAAGCGATCATTACTTCAAAACATTGCTTGCACAATCTATCTAAATTACCCGATGACTTGCCCGATTTTGCCCCAGAGATCACGATCTTGCCGGATGCATTAGCCGCGTTACTTTACACCTCTGGTTCAACCGGGCAGCCAAAAGGAGTGATGAAAAGCCATTGTTCGATCTTATATGAGCTTGCAAGTAACATCAATACTGGTCATATTGGCGATGCTGATACGGTTGGTTTGATCAAAAAATTAGACAGTTCGATAAGTATATGTATTTATTCTTTTGTAACAGGTGCAAGGGTGTCTTTTTTTAACCCCACCCAACATAGTTTAGAGGCGTTTATCAACTGGCTCGTTATCGATCAAGTAACCCTGATCACAATACCACGAGTCTTATTTCGTAGCAGCGCCGAATTGTTTGAGGCTTACAAAACCCAATTGCAATTAAGACTGATTAACCTCACAGGTGAACATACATTACCTTCTGATATCGCATTGTTTCAAAAATATTATCCAAAACATTGTTTTTTACGCTCGGCGTATGGGGCAACAGAATCGTGGGCTGCATGTCACTATTATTATGATCACACATCTCCTTTGCCATCACAAAGCGGTTTAGCTGGTTTTGATGTTGAAATGACACAATGTCTTGTCCTTGATGAAGCTGGAGAACCGTGTGCTACGGGCATAACTGGTGAAATTGTGATTGAACGGCCTTTTATGGCAAATGGCTATTGGCAGAACCCAGAAGCAACCCGCGCCCAATTTGGCGTTTCGCCCCACAACCCACAACTAAAGCGATATTTTACCGGCGATTTAGGGATTAAACATTCAGACGGTTGTCTTGAAGTGCTGGGGCGCAAAAATAATGAGGTCAAAATATTTGGATATCGGGTTAATATCGCCGAAATTGAGACCGTTATGCATCAAATTGAGGGGGTCGTGAATGTGGCGGTTGTGCCGTTTAAAAACGCCCAAAATGATGTCAAGCTGATTGCTTATTGGATCAGAAATTTGAACAGCACTTTAAGCGAGATCGAATTGCGCCAAACCTTAGAGCGCAAATTACCTCGCCTGAGCGTACCAAGTCATTTTATTGAGTTGAGTGAATTCCCAATGACATCAAGTGGGAAGATCAATCGGCGGGCATTACCACCGCCCAATCGCATGCGGCCCAACCTCACTCAGCCCTATATTGCCCCGCGGTTTAGTGACGAAATTCGCTTGGCTCAGATATGGTCTGAGGTGCTCAATATCGATAACCTTGGTGTTAATGATCAATTTTTAGATTTAGGCGGCAATTCGCTACAAGCCATGCAACTTGTGTCTCGTGTGCGGCGTGAATTTCAAATTGAAATAACCATTCAATCATTATTGCAAAAAGCAACAATAGGAGAAATGATGTTAATGATTATTCAGTATCAGGCACAGCAGGTCGATATGCAAATTGTTAATGATTTACTCAATGAGCTAGAGCTAAATTAATCTACAAACTCAAAAGGCATAAATTTTCAAACATCACCGACAACGGGTCACCGTTATCGACCGGCAACAGGCTGGCGGTTTGATCGGTGGCAAGGCGCGGCAACCGTGGGCGGTAAATGTGTAAATCGCGGCTATGTTGCTCGACAAAGGCACACAGCATTTCACCCGCCGCCTTGGCAGCGGCATATTCGCCCATATTGGCGGGTATGGTGTCGAGCGCTACCGAAGATGGATAGAAGACGGCGCGTAGCCCGTGTGGCTTAAGTAAATTGAGCAAACGCAGAAACCCAAACACATAGTAATCGCAAAATTGGCGAAATAAACGTGGCGAAAATATGCCCGAAGTGGCATCGAAAATAAAGGGCGTAGCGAGATAATATAAATGGGTCGGGGACCAGCCAGATGCGAGCAAAGCCGCAATCGCGGCATCGGGTTGTAGCACGTCGAGGGCAAAATGTTGGGCAAAGCCGCCGCCGCTATGAATGTCATCGACAATGCGCTGCGCCTCTTGTGCGCCGCGATGATACGTTAGCCGCATATCAGCCCCACCAGCCGCCAACAATTTTGCCGTCACTTCACCCAATCCCCGTGACCCACCCACCACTAGTGCACGTTGATTAGAAAAAGGCTTGGGGCTTGAGACTTGAGGATTGGAAATTTTTTTGAGATAGGCCAAAACTTGAGCATAGCTGGGCTGGGTATGGATAGGTGGACGCACAAAGGCGCGGATGTTGCCGCTGAGCATGGGAGCCGTGATGCGCATTAAGACGCGGTTAAAGCGCTCATCGTATTGGGCAACGGTATAGCGAAGATTGGACGTTGAGGTATCGGTTTGATCTTTGTGGGGGGCAAAAGTAATATCAAATTCTGAAAAGACCGAGTTGAGGCCCGGACATTCCATGCCAACCAAACGGGTTAAGGCCAATAATTCGGCAAATTGCAACGGTGCAAGCTGTTGGGTAAGTGCTGCAAAACGAGCGTACGCGTGATCAGTATCTAACCACAACCGTAATTCGCCTTTGGCATCGACCAGTTCATCTTGTTCACGCGGCTGTGGCGGCGTGGCGCTTGTTTGGGCGCTGGGTAATGGCGTGGGTTCGGGCGCAAGCGGGTGTAATGCCCACCCCGATTTAATTTTAATCATTGGGGTGTCCTCAACCATCACCACAAAATCAACTTGGTCAATTTTTTCACGTTGCACCACCCATGTTGCGGTTTCACCCACCCCAACGGGTTTGGTGAAGGTGGCTTTGAGCGATTTGAGGAATTTGGTCTGAGCAAGCCCCGTGCTTAAAAGATACGCATCTAACACCCATAACACCACATGCACCCCATGCACCACCGGCTTGCCAAACAACATGCGGCGGGCGATAAGCGGATCAAGGTGCATCGGGTTGTAATCGCCCGATAAAATGGCAAAATCTTCTTGGTCGGCTGGGGTAAAAGTGCGTGAATGGCTCATTGGCGCGATGAGTATAGCATTTTGGTCGAAATCACAAATTATTGAGCAGATACCCCGCGAGGTGTAAACAAAGCGGTAAAATTAGCACGTGGCCGAAGCACTTTATCGCAAATACCGCCCGAGCAGGTTTGATGATGTGATCGGGCAAGAACACGTCACCATCACGCTACAAAACCAGATTAACACGCAGCGAATCGGGCATGCTTATCTGTTTGTCGGCTCGCGTGGCTGTGGCAAAACCACCAGCGCCCGTATTTTTGCCAAAGAGATTAACTTGGCGGGAATGGACCGCAACGACAAACGCACCCAAGCGCTCGATGAAGCCATCGGCGAAGGTCGCGCCCTCGATGTTATCGAGATTGATGCCGCCTCGCATACGGGTGTCGATGACATCCGCGAGATCCGCGATAAAGTGGCTTTTCAACCAAGCGAATTGCGTTACAAAGTCTACATCATCGACGAAGTGCACATGCTAAGCACCTCGGCCTTTAACGCGCTGCTCAAAACGCTCGAAGAGCCGCCCTCGCATGTGGTGTTTATTTTAGCCACCACCGATCCGCAAAAAATACCCGCGACGGTACTATCGCGCTGCCAACGTTTTAACTTTAAGCGGGTGGCGGTGCATAATATTGTGGCGCGGCTGCGTCACATTTGCGAGGCCGAGAATATTGAGGCCGAAGATTTGGCGCTGACGCTGATTGCGCGACACGCCACCGGCGCATTGCGTGACGCAGTAAGTTTACTCGACCAATTGGCCTCGTCAAGCTCATTGCGCATCACAGCCAATGATGTGCGCGAGGCGCTCGGCGCAACTGATACCGCGACGGTTAAGGCGCTGATCGATGCCCTCATCAACCGTGACCCAGCAGCAGGCCTCAATGCCATTCAATCGGCCATCGACCAAGGGGCCGATGCGCGGCAAGTGGCACGCCAGATGGTTGAGACGTTGCGAATGCTGACCCAATTGCGGGTAAGCGCGGGCAAACCCAACCCCAAAGCCAACACCGAGTTGACCGAAGCCGAGCGCGTGACGTATGCCGATCAGGCCGAGCGGGCCAGCGCCGGGGCCTTGCTGCGCGGTATTCGTGGGTTTAGCGCCGCCATCAACGAGATGCGTAGCAGTGGCGATGCCCAATTGGCGCTCGATATGGCGTTTTTAGAGTGTGTGGTGGATGAGGCGCGGCCTGCCTCATCACCGCCACCTGAACCCAGCGCTGCCCTCATCAACCCAACCC
>CAZLOF010000419.1:0-4708 GCA_964560745.1 uncultured Thermoflexus sp. | reverse complement strand
CCCCTGAACCGATTGCACCTTCCCAAATACCCAAGTTAAATAATCAATTTCATGACTTAACTCAAGTAATACACCGCCCCCCAATGCTTGTTTTGCACTCACGCTTTGCCGATAATCTGTGTTGGGCCGCCAATCGGGTAAATATTGCCCCACCATCGCATGGGCATAATAAATCTTGCCAATATGCCCTTGTTGTAATGCTGTCATAAATTGACGTAAGGACGGTAAAAAACGGAGGGTATAGCCGATCATTAAGACCAACTTGTTTTGCTCACACAGTTGAATGAGGGCATCGACCCCTGCCAATTGATCTGAAATTGGTTTTTCGATGAACAAATGCACCCCATGTTGGGCTAACATGGTCGCAATCGTTATATGTTGGTTTGCAGGCGAGCAAATAACGGCGATATCGGGGTGATGGGCTAATGCTGAATTGATATCATAAACAATGCTGGTGTGGCTAGATAGAGCAATTTCTGTGTAATTTAGCGCGTAATGGCGCAAAATCACAAAATGGGCATCAGGGTAAATAACGTTTAAATTTGCTAAATGCCTTTTTCCAATACTGCCTAGTCCTACCACTAAAATGGTCTTGATGCTTTGCATAAGTTGCTGTGTCATTATACTTACTCTATGCCTAAATCCACACAGCCCGCTTTGCCTTGCCCCGATGCCCCCAGCGATGCACAACCTTTGCTTACATCTAACTTTGATAGGGGTAAATACGTTGAATTTCCGGTGATAGAGGTGTTTTGTAAGCGTTTTGCCAATTCTTCAAGCGTCCTATCTTCATTCTTATAAGGGGTGTCAAACCCAATTTGTAGTGCTTTTGGATTGGGGATCGACTCAAATTCAAAGAACATTTCAAGCGCACTTACGCCTTCATAATCCCAAGGATCATTCGCCACCACCACAATCGGCAGCGACGGATTCGCACGCGCAAAAACAACCACACGGTCGAGTCGTTGACGGAGTGCCGATGTGCGGCTAAAATTATTGAGCGATAACTGGCGCACTTGTTGCGCCCAAATCACCGCGAAGGGTACACTTGTGAGCAAAAGCACCAACGAAATGCCAATTCGTAGGGCTTGCCAAGGCAATCGCCCTAATAGCACCTTCAACCCATACGCCACCGCCAAGCCCAAAAAGATCAATCCCGGAAAATCATAACGACTTGTGCCGTGCGGCCACAAACCCTTGTGAAACAGATATTGCACAAAACTTAACCCCAAACAAATAACACTTGCCCATAACAATTGCCATTCGGTTGATGTTGGAACTAACCACCGAAACCCCTTGTTTTTTCGCCACAAATACACACCCAAACCTACATTTACCACCAGCAACACTGCCGACCCGACAACATAATTAAACGCCGGGCGATAATAGCGAAAATACAACAGCAGCAATTTCAACCGCCCCTTCAAACTCGTATCATCACCATAAAAATCACTACCGCCGACGAAATTAGCCAGCAAAAAGGTGGCAACAGTGACAATGCACAAAATCAAAATGACCAGTGCCAACCAGAATAGCCGCCAGCGCCGCGCCTGCCACAACACAAATACCGCCCAAACCAGCAACGGCAGCAAAAACAGGTAATTTTCTTTGACCCCAATGGCAATCAAACAGCCAAACAACACCGCCAGCCAACGCCCAACAGATCCAGAGCCAGCCGGTTGCCCAGTGCCAATCAGCCCCGACAACCCAAATGCCACCAGACCCATTGCCGGCACGGTGTAATTTTCTGGCGGGCCAAGCCGCCCAAAAATATCGGCCCAATACGGTGCAGCCAAAGTTGCAAATGACAGCGCCCCACCCATACCCCAGCCAAAATACTTGATGAAATAATAGGCCATGAGCGCCACAAAACCGGCAAAAGTCGCCATGCGCACGCCATACCAAATTGCCACATTGTCGCGCCACAGCGCAGTTTCAATCAACCGTAGCGAGTAATAAATTGGGCGAAAACGCCGTGCTTCAAACGGATGTCCCACCTCAGTGTCGAGCAAAAAGCCGGGTATTTCTGACACGTATAACACGCGGTCGGGGCCAAGGTATTTGATGGTTTCATGGTCATCAATCAGCCCAAACCAACTGCCGAGGTTTGGGCCGAAGCAATAATAGCTTAGGGCGATTGCGCAACATAAGCAAATAATAAGTCGAGAAATACGTTGTTGAAACACAGAAAGTGGTGAGAGTGGACTAATGACTCCAATCTTCGACTAATAACTGAGGTACTAAACCAAAATGACGATAATTTCGGGTGACTAAAGTCGCGTTTTTTGATAAACAAATAGATACAATTCGCAAGTCTTGAGTGCCAACTTTAGATCGCAAGGGTTTTAGATTCAAATATATTGCTTCAGCATTTTCATCATAAGGCAAAATATTTAATCGTGAGAATCGCAAAACTGTGACTTGAATATTTTGCAATGCCAATCGAAATTGTGACTCTGATTTAGCCGCATTAAGCCGAGCCAATCGTCCTTGCATTTGTTCGGCGAGCGTGATCGCCGTTGTTGCTAATTGTGACACAGGAACAACAGCAATATGGTTGGCAATAATCGCATGACCAAATTCAAGCAATGATATGTGGTCTGTGTCTAACACATATAACATATTTACATATTGTTTGTGGCAGCCGTTTGCTCATTTGCTATTTGGCGATATTGACTCAAATCGCTTTGGAATGCTTCCCAATCAGGATCATTATGAAAAACACCGTTTAGGGCTAACCAAGGATTTGTTGCAGCGGTAAATCGTAATTCTGTCGCTTCCACTTGGGTAACATAGCCTTTGCGAGCCAATTCAGCAATTGCTAAACGCATTTGATTGAGTGCCGCCGATTCGGTTGCGCCAGAAACCAACACGCCAGGTAAACCCAGTGCTGCAACGGTGACACTGCCATCGGGCATGGGCCGAACAAATACGTCATATTTCATAAACCTAATTATAGCCGCCGCCGCTCCAACGCCGCCTTCATTAAACCCTGAATCATCTGCGGATTGGCTTTGCCTTTGCTGGCCTTCATCGTCTGCCCGACCAAAAATTGCAACAACTTCTCATTGCCTTTCAAATAATTCTCCACTTCTTTCGGATTCGCAGCCAGCACATCTCCAATCGTCTTTTCCAGCACACTACTGTCGCTCACCTGCGCCAAGCCTTTGGCCTGCACAATGGCTTGCGCCTCCGCACCCGTGTTAAACATCTCCTCAATCACCAATTTGACTGTGTTGCTATTAATCGTCTGGGCTTCGACCAATTTTGCCAACCCTAACAACTGCGCTGGTTTTAGCTTAATTTGGTTGATGGCTGTGCCGCTGGCATTCATCAGCCGTGTCAAATCGCCAATGATGAAATTGGCAAGGCGCTTTGCCAAAGGATGAAGGATTGAGGATTGGGGATTAGTTATCTCTTTAACCCCCTCCTCAAACCACGCTGCTACTAGCTTATTATTTGTCAATTGCACCGCATCATAGGCACTTAACCCAAAATCGCGCTGATAACGGGCTTGTTTGGCAATGGGCAATTCGGGCACTTGTGCCCGCACCTCATCTAGCCAGGCATCGCTCACATCTAGCGGGGGCAAATCAGGTTCCGGGAAATACCGGTAATCGTGCGCATCCTCTTTCTCGCGTTGCATCACCGTCACCCCGCGCACATCATCCCAGCCCAATGTCACCTGGCGAATTTTCTCACCTTTATCCAAAGCCGCCGACTGGCGTTTGGCCTCGTAAGCAATTGCCCCGCGCACGGCGCTGAGCGAATTAAGATTTTTGATCTCGACTTTAGTTCCAAAAGCATCCGTGCCTTTTGGCCGCAAGCTCATATTGGGCTCGCAACGCATCGCGCCTTTTTCCATATCGCCAGTGCTAATGCCAAGATAGCGCACAATGTCTTGCAAGGCACTCAAATAGGCATAGGCCTCATGCGCATTAAAAATATCTGGCTCGGTTACAATTTCGAGCAAAGGTACGCCACTGCGGTTGTAATCGACATACGACGAACGCCCGGCATGGGTCAATTTGCCGGTATCTTCTTCTAAATGAGCGCGGCGAATACGCACCAGTTTGCGGTAACTTTGTTCATTCCAGCCGCCACTCAGATCACGCACATCAAATTCGAGGTAGCCGTCATAACACATCGGGTATTGATATTGGGTGATTTGATAGCCTTTGGGCAAATCGGGATACCAATAACTTTTACGCTCCCAAAAGGTATGCTGGTGAATGCTGCAATTAAGCGCCAACCCGAGCATCATGCTAAATTCCACAGCCCGCTTATTAATGACCGGCAACGCCCCCGGCATCCCGGCACAGGTCGGGCATACATGCACATTTGGCTCGGCCCCAAAACCATTGGCCGAGCAGGTGCAAAACATTTTGCTATGGGTGTCTAATTCGACATGCGTTTCCATGCCGATAATGATGTCGTAATCCATGCTGAAAATTAAAATGATGATCGCCAAACACTTTGGGCTGTATCACGAATAACAACCGCTAAACCTGCCCATTCGTCCTCTAATTGACTTTGCAGTCCTAAAATAACACGATTGTGAATCCCTATTCGACTTGGTTGATGCATTCTGATGATCAATAAGCCAAAATGTGGCTCTAGCCGAAAACGCAAAAAACCTTTGTCTGTCGTAATCAATAACCGTTGTTCTTGTTGCGCTAATTTCCAAACCTCGTCATCAACAATGCCC
>CAZLOF010000418.1:0-4733 GCA_964560745.1 uncultured Thermoflexus sp. | reverse complement strand
ATGTCAAGCAGGTTAAAAGTCCAGTTATAGCTCAAAATGGCGGCTGGGACCATTGCCGGACGCAAGAGGGGGAGTGTGATGCTCCACAGTTTTTGTGGGCCAGTTGCGCCATCAATACTGGCGGCCTCATATAGCTCTTTGGGGATGGATTGCAATGCGCCGGTGGCAATGACTGTCACCCAAGGCCAGCCGCGCCAGAAATTTGAAATGAGCATGGCATAGTAGGTCACTGGCATCGGTTGCCACGGGAATAATAAGCCAATGGGATGCTCGATGCTGCCCAACCAATTGATTTCGAACATCTCTCTGGGCAAGCCAAACACCCTGCCAATGCCCATTAAGGCGAGGTTTATTGCGCCGCTGGTGGGGTCAAACATATTGCGCCACACGGTGTTCACCACCAAATTGGGGATCACCATTGGCAAAATAAACATGACGCGATAGGCCTTTTTAAACCACAATCCTTCTACGTTTAACACAATCGCAATCAAAATGCCTGCGATCAGGGTGGTGAATACCGATGATACCGCCCACCATATATTAAAAAATAAATGCTTCCAAAAACTAAAATCGGCAATTTTGACCACTGCAATATCATTATTCAAAATACCAATATAGTTTGCAAGGCCAATAAATTCAGGTGGATTTTCGAGCCGAATATTTGCCAATTGAAAATTGGTAAACGACATCCACACATTAAAAAAAATGGGGTAAAACGTAATTAGCCCCATTACCAAAAATGTGGGCAGCACAAAAATATAAGGCCAAATACCGGCGCTATTTGCATTGCTGCTGCCACGCATGGCACGAACGGATGCAGGAGTTATCATAAATTTGTGGGCTAATCGCTGCTGCCAACAGTTAGCAATGAAAGGGCTTTGGGTGTGTATGATTTTTGCCGATTTCACCATCCCCGCATAGGGGATGGTGAAATCGGCATTACTTCAATTTTTACCCGTTGGGTGTCATGAAGTTTAATCGCCTTGGCTTATTTGCCGTTGGCTTTCTTCATGCCATCAAAGGCTTTGGTGACGGCGGCTTTTGGATCATCACCCTTCTTCAACACTTCATCAAACGTGCCACAGAAGTTGCCCCAATAGCCATTCAATTCCTTCACTTGTGGGCGGTTGTAACCGGCGGCAGCCGCAGCTTGGAAGTTCTTTACCGCAGCATCGGCAATCTCAACATCCGTGCGCACAGGAACCCAACCGGCGACATCCATGAATAACTTTTGGCTGTCTTTGTTGGTCAAGAACAAAGCGGCATCAACAGCGGCGGCGGCTTTCTTGCTGTTCACATTGACATAAAAACCATCGACACCGGTCAATGGGGCGGCTGCACCCTTGGGGCCAGCGGGCATTGGCACAACACCCAACTTCGCGCCCAAATCTTTGCGATAATCACCCAACACCCAAGGGCCATTGATGATCATATCGACTTTGCCTTCGCGGAAAGAGGCATCGGCTTTGCCACCATCATCGAAGAAATTGGCGGCCCCAGTGGCGGCCTTCAAATCCTTCAAATAGGCGAGCGCGGCGGCAACGCCGTCGGCCTTGTCAGTGGCGCTGCTGTAATCAGCATTGAAAATGGCCCCACCAAACGCATTATAGAAACCAAAGTTGTGATAGCAGTTGGGGTTAATACCAATCTTAGCGCCACCCTTAACGGCTGCCAACAAAGCATCGGTGGTCTTGGGGGCTTCCTTTACTTTGTCCATGTTGTAATACAACGCTACGGCCTTAAATGTGGCTGGAATCGCCCATTGCTTGCCACCCACGGTGTGAGCCTTAACTGCGGCTGGGCTAACGCCATCCAACTTGCCCTTGAGCAAATCATCGAGGGGTTGCAACAATTTGGCATTGACTTGGTTGCCCAATTCGTCATCGGGGGCGATGAACATATCTGGGCCACCACCGGCGGCAACTTCGGTCTCAAATTTCTTGTAAATTTGGTCAAATGGAATTTGAACCACCTTCAATTTGATGTCTGGCTTGATTTGGCTCATGAAAGCGACGGCGCTGCTCATGGCTTTTTCTTCGGCGCTGGCAGTGCCGAAGGCGTGCCACAAGGTGATTTCGACGACAGGTTTTGCAGTTGGGGCCACGACTTTCTCAACAATCTTCTCGACTGGCTTCTCAACAACCTTCTCGACAATTTTCTCAACTGGCTTTTCGACGATCTTCTCGACCACTTGTGGCGTTGGTGCAGCACATGCGGCGAGGGCGATGCTCGTTGCGGCTAGCAACGAGAGTGCAGAAGTATTTTTATTCATGTTTCTTTTCTCTCTTTGTTTGTTTTGTTTGTTTAATACACTTCATCAATTACGAATTACAAATTACAAATTTTCGAGCTTCGTTTTTGCCATAGTTGTCATTCATAATTAAAAAGCGTTTCACACTAAGTTGTTGTGCCGCGCAAAACCAAATGCGTGGGGAGCCACACTTGTTTTGCGCTTACATCTGTTACGCGCGTTGCCGCGTTCTCCCATTCCCCAATCAACAGTTCTAAGGCCACCCGTCCTTTTTCAAAAATGGGTTGATGCACGGTTGAGAGGCCGGGCTGGACCAAACTCGCCAGCACTGAGTCGTCATAGCCAATAATTTCTAAATCTTGGGGCACTTTCATACCACGCCGAATGGCTGCTTGAATCGCCCCAACAGCAATCGCATCGGCAGCGCCAAGCAACGCAGTTGGGCGCAACCCTTGCTCATAGGCAGCATCAAAATTTTGTTCGCCACCAATCATCGAGCTAACACTTGGCAACACCCACGCATCGCGCCAAACAACACCCGCTTCATCAAATGCGCGGCGATAGCCCCGCATACGGCGCATCGCCACCCCATGTAACTCTTCGTCGGCATGCCCAAACGCCGTATCTAACATCAAAATCAAAATATCGCGGTGGCCCTTGTCAATGAGATATTTGGCAGCTAAATAAGCCCCTTGTTCATCATCAATATTCACCGATGGCGCACAGGTTGCATCGCCATCAACCAATACATATTGAATACCGCGTTTGCGCAATAACGACACCTCGTGATGTGCCTCGTTATACCCGACGATAATAAAGCCATCAACCGGAGACCGCGCAATGGCTTGATCGAGCGAGCCGTTCATAGGCGATAAGGTCATTAGGCTTAGTTCTTGTTCATCACACATGCTGCTAATGCCTTGCAAAAACGTATGAAAATAAGGATTTGCCAATACCGTCGATAAGGGTTGTGGCAACATCACCCCAATAATGCCAGAACGTTGGGCGATCAAGGCCCGTGCCATTGGATTGGGCATATACCCCATTTCAATGGCTGTCATGCGAATTCGGTTAACTGTCTCCGAATTAAGCTGCTCTGGCTTGTTAAATGCAAACGAAACCGCGGTGGGCGACACCCCAGCTTTTTGAGCAACGTCTGCAATGTTGATGCGTTTCACGATTTAAAAGCGTTAATGATAAACAAATTAGCTAAAAAGGTTTTACTAAATCTATTTAGTAAAACCTTTTAGATTATATCTAAATTCTAATCACTTTAAGCCGATCTCATGAAAATTTAAGGTGGGATTTAAGCCGCAGATAAGCAATACCGCGTGCTGGTTGAGGTTAAAACCGAATTGAATCCAATTTATCACCCACTTGGATAGTAACAATCACCCTTAATGGGTGATGATTTTGCAGCTTGCTACTGCTAGCATATGAAGCATATCATCCGATTTGCAATATAACGCTCATTATTGTTTGATAGGTTCTAGATTTATACGAATAATTACATTTTTATTTTGTGACTATGTCCAACGACCAGTTTGCGGGGGGGCAATGCTACGTTGAGGCTAGTTGAGAGTGTTCGTATATAAGTAACAACTGTCTTACATAAAAATAGTGAAAATATTAAAATTGGATGATTTTTTTAATACTTCTGCCAATTTTCATGAAGCGCCCATGAATTCATTCGCTTATGCCAGCCAACCTCCTCCCCTTAACTTATACACTCAATACTGCTATCGTGTTCAAATTAGCGGCATTCTCGGCCCAGATTCATATGACGAATTGGGCGAGACTTGGCAAGTAAGTGTTTTAAATAATGAAAATTCACCCTATAGCATATTGATTGGTCAAAAAATTGATCAAGCTGCTTTGGTAGGTCTTTTGAAATATATTTATTTTCGTGGTTATCCTTTGATTTCTGTTAATCTCACCCCTTCAATAACTTAACTTCATTGTAATTTTGCAAATGCCGACATTATGTTTATATTTTTTGCAAATAAAAACCTTAAGAATGGCAGCAACTGTAATTACGAATATTATTGAAATTGAAGTAAAATACGCTCGGGTATTCGGAGAAATAAGCTTTTGGGGGAAGGCTTTACTATGAATCACAAATTTGTATCACTAAACTTCAATAACGCAAGAAATAGCCGCAATATCAAAGGGGCATTGGTTGCATTTTTTTTGCATAAGCGCAACTCAGCTAAGGATTTTTTATTTTTCAGGTCAAAAAACCTTGCAACGCCGCAAACCCAAGTGATAGACAACTGGTTGCAAAAGCTCAAACAACACTCACTTGAGACGTATGATCACAGTTTGCGGGTGGCTCAGTTAACGGTGCAATTAGCGCAAACCTTTGGTGTTTATAGTAAAGCCCAGTTAGCCCATATTAAAAATGGGGCGTTGTTACACGATATTGGCAAAATTGCCATCCCCCAAGAAATTTTAACCAAAGAAACGACACTCACCTTAGACG
>CAZLOF010000417.1:0-4734 GCA_964560745.1 uncultured Thermoflexus sp. | reverse complement strand
AGCGTCAAGGGGCTTGACTTTTAACACAGTATCCTGTGCCACCTCTATCATACAAGTGATTTCGGCAGTTCTTCTATTTTCAACCTTGCTTGGTATATTAAAGCAAACCATTGTGATTTTGCATCGAAAACAGCAAGACCTCAAATAGAAGTTGATTCGCCTGCAACTTTAGCCTCACGACACCACCGAAATATAACGCTATATCTAACCTTGAAATTGTTTTTGTTGCAATGTATAAGGGTTAGGCCATGCAGTAAAAATAATTGATTGCAAGGTTCCCCCCCCTACCCCTCCCGTTGGGAGAGGTAGGGGGGGGCGGTGATCATATGCCGTCATTTATTTCTGCTGAACAGCCTTAGATGGTGATATGCAAGTAATATTTCAGCGTGGTTTAGTTTGGGGCTTTTTTCTTCGCATCATTATTGCAAACAGTCTGCTCGTCGGCAATCAATTGATCGCCAGCACGGTTGTATTGCCTGCGCCGCCCGCCAATTTTGTCATCGAAACCGTCGTGACCGGGGTTGATATACCAGTCGGTATGGCATTTGCACCCGATAACCGTATTTTTATCGCCGAGAAATTTGGGCAAGTGCGCACTTGGCAAAATGGCCAATTGCTGATTGACCCCTTTCTCAATTTGGGCAACGAAGTCAACTCGGCGGGGGATCGTGGCTTGCTCGGCATCGCCGTGCATCCGCAGTTTCCGACCCAACCCTATGTTTATTTGCTGTATAACCATGACCCCGCTGGCCTGCCAGCCGACCAAGGTGGCGCACGGGTGGCGCGGCTCGAACGTGTAACCGCCGATGCCAGCCGCAACTATAACGTAGCCGCCACCGGCCCCGGCGCACGGGTGGTCATTTTGGGCAACAATAGCACCCGCGCCAACCTCGGCAATGAAGATACCAACCTCGACCTGCTCGATGTGTCCTGTCAAACCGGCCCCGCCAGCGCCCCGGGTAGCTACATTGAAGATTGTTTGCCGAGCGATTTCACCTCGCACGCGGTTGGGGCGCTGCGTTTTGGGGCCGATGGCAAGCTGTATGTCGGGTTGGGCGATGCTTCGTCGTCATTTGATACCGACCCACGCGCCTTGCGCGCCCAAGAACTCGACAGCTTGGCGGGCAAATTGCTGCGGATCGACCCGATCACGGGCGCAGGCGTGCCCGACAACCCCTTTTACAATGGCAATGCCAATAGCAACCGCTCGAAAGTGCTGAATTATGGCTTGCGCAACCCATATCGGTTTACATTTGACCCTGCTACTGGCGCACCGGTGATGGGCGATGTGGGTTGGGATAGCCATGAAGAGATCAATATTGGACGTGGCAAAAATTTTGGTTGGCCGTGTTACGAAGGAACCGTCGCTGGTAGCGCCCAACAAGTTAAATATTCGATCGACCCCAGCACCAGCGCCCGCTGCCAACAACTTTATAACCAAGGCCTCAACGCCGTGCAAGCGCCGGCATTTTCGTATAGCGTGTTGCCGGGCGGGGCAGCAATTGGGGCGGGTGCGTTTTATACCGGTACGGCTTATCCGGCTCAATATCAAAACAAATTGTTCTTCTTTGATTATTCGCGCAAATGGATCAAAACCCTGCAATTAAGCGGCACAAGCTTCAGCAATTTGGCTGATTTTGCCGATAATGTGGAGGGCATCGTCGATTTGCAACTGGGGCCAGACGGCAATTTGCATTATGTTTATATTGATGGAACGCCCAATGGTGAGGTGCGGCGTATTCGTTATGTCAGCGGCAACACCCCACCCACCGCCCAAGCCAGTGCCAATCGCAGCGCAGGCGCGTTGCCGTTGGCGGTGCAGTTCTCAAGCGTTGGCTCATTCGACCCCGAAAACCAAGCCCTGAGCTATGTCTGGGAGTTTGGCACGGGGGTCACTTCGACCTTGCCGAACCCGGCGTATACCTATACGGTGGCGGGCAATTACGTGGCCCGCTTAACCGTGCGTGACCCGCTAGGGGCCAGCGGCAGCGCCACGCTCAATATTGCGGCGGGTAATAACCGGCCTGTTGTCACCATCACCGCGCCGGTTTCGGACACACTTTATCGCGTGGGTGATGTGATAAATGTGGCCGCCAGCGCCAGCGATGTCGAAAATGGCAACGTCTCGGCCAATATTCGCTGGCAAATTAAGCTGCATCATGCCGATCATGTGCATTTTGACACCTATGTGTTGCCGAATGGGGCCAACGGCAGTTTTACCGTCGTTGAACATGGCGACAATACCTATTTGGAGATTTGCGCCACCGCCCCAGACAACAGCGGCTTATTGTCTGACGAGCGTTGTGTGATTGCGCGCCCAGCCGCCGCCACCCCAACCCCAACCCCGCAAGCCAATGTGTGCCAGAGCAATTTGCTAAACAATGCCGGTTTTGAGTCGGGCTTAAGCGGCTGGAACCGCTGGGACACTAATTCGAGCAACAGCAACGATGCCCATAGCGGCAGCAGCGCCTTGCAAATTGCGGGTGGGGCCGGTGGCCTCAGCCAACACATGGCGGGCAGCGCTGGGCAAAGTTACACGCTTAAAACATGGGCCAAATTGAGCGGGGCCAGCAGCGGCGCAGCGCTGGGCATCAATTTTTACAACAGCGCATGGCAATTGCTCAACCGCGTTAGCATCGACACCAACAACAGCGCCTATACCCAATTCACCACCCAAGCCATCGCCCCCGCCAACACCGCCATTGTCGAGGTGTATATTTGGAAGGGCGCGGCGGGAACGCTGGCGGTGGACGACGCTTGTTTGACTGGCGCAACTGGGCCAACCCCAACCCCAACCGCGACGCTCGCGCCCACCCTGACCCCAACGCCCAACCCTAACACCCCGACCGCAACCCCCACGGCTGGGGCTGGGGTGTGCAGCGCCAATCAATTGAGCAATGGCGGTTTTGAGGCCGATTTTGCCAATTGGAACCGCTGGGATGCCAATTCGGCCATCACCAACCAAACGCATAGCGGCCTGAAGGCCGCCCGCATGGGCACAGGCGCGGGTGGCTTGGGGCAAGTGCGCCCGGCCAGCGCCGGCCAAAATTTGACGCTGCAATGGTGGGCGCAGCGCAGCGCCGATGCCGGCGGGGCCTCGGGTGGGCTAAATTTTTATGACGCGCAATGGAATTTGCTTGACCGCAAAATTGCCAATATCAACGGCAGCGCGACCTATGCGGCGTATACGGTGCAAGGGGTTGCGCCGGCCAACACCGCCAATGTCGAGGCGTGGTTTTATAAGAGCGCCAATGGCAGCGCCGATGCCGATGATTTTTGTCTGACGTTGGGCGGCAGCGTAACGCCCACGCCAACGCCAACGACTGTTGGGCCAACCCCAACCCCCACCGCCACCCCGCCGCTGGGCGTGTGCAGCAACAACTTAGCCATTAACCCGGGCTTCGAGTCGCAATTGAGTGGCTGGAGCCGCTGGGACACGGCATCGAGCATCGACGCTGACGCGCATAGCGGGGCGGCGGCGTTGCGGCTGGGCACGGCGCAGGGTGGCTTGGGGCAGCATTTGGTGGCCTCGGCTGGGCAGACCTTTACCCTGCAAGCGTGGAGCAAACAGGCCAGTATGAGCAGCAACCCCAGTATTGGCCTGAGCTTTTTTGATGCGCAGTGGTCGCAATTGGGGAACGCGGTGACGGCGGCTGTGCCTGCCACTGCCTATCAACCCTACACTGTGCAAGCCAGCGCCCCCGCCAACACCGCCTTTGTCATGATCTGGGCATACAAGAGCGCGGGGGGCTATCAATATGTGGATGATGTGTGTTTGACGCGGGCGGGTGGAGCGGGCGCGGTGGCGCAAGGGGCCGGTTTTATGCGTTTGTTGGGTGATGATGTGATGACGGGGCGTTTTGAGTGGCAACCCTTGGCCGAGGCCGCCGCTGTGCCGCGGCAGCTGGTGTTTTTGCCGATGTTGCGTTAGGCAACTAAATTTATAGAAACTTGTTTGGCAACAAAATGCAGCGTATCTTGTCCGCGCGGGGATCAATCCCCGCGCTACATAACAACGCCCGCTACGTGGGCTGAAAAATTAGCCCATGTATTCGCTGCTCATGAACGCGAATATATTTGAGGTGACAAGATGCTTTGGAGGTCGAGGCTTTGCGGCAAGTTGCCGCGCCGGTTATTCACCCAATCAAAGCCTATGCCATTAGCAAAAGCGTGAGCCGCGTTACTAACCGGCTAAAGTCCATGTGATTAACAAAAACGTGAGCCGTGTTACTAACGGCGCGGCAAGTTGCCGCAAAGCCTCGACCTCCGGGACTTGCTGCTGATTAAGACGCGAGCAAGTTTATTTCGTTTGTGGATGCCAAGCCCAAGCGCAGCGTCTTTAAATTTCGAGATAACGAATGTGAAGCAAAATAGTAATTTGGGGCTTCCACGATCATCTTGACGCTTACTGACAAGCTATGATTACGGGCGTAACGCTTCGAAGTCTTTGATGATCTTTTCTACCGTAGCCCTATTTTCGGCGTTAGGTGCTAATTCGAGATATTTTTTGTAATCTTGAATAGCGCGTTGGTATTGCTTTAGGTTCTGATAGGCAATCCCACGATTTTTGTAGGCATCTGCATCATTTTTATCGAGATCAATGGCTTTGTCGCAATCTTGGATGGCGCGTTCGTATTGCTTTAGGTTGGTGTAGGCAATCCCACGATTTTTGTAGGCTAATGCATAATTTTTATCGAGGTCAATGGCTTTGTCATAATCTTGGATGGCGCGTTG
>CAZLOF010000416.1:0-4765 GCA_964560745.1 uncultured Thermoflexus sp. | reverse complement strand
TGCGTTTGCAGCCCGAAGAAGGGTCTGTTACCTTGCAACGTTATGCCGAATATTACAGCCGGTATGTCAAAGCGCGTGAGCTCGCATTAACCCACCCTAGCAACAACGCCGAGCAAAGCCAAGCCGCTGCCGAAATTGAGCAAGAGATTGACAATATTGCCACCAGTTGGCAAATTGCGCTGGCTCGCAAACAAGTGAGCGCTATCGATAACGCCTATGAGGGCTTACATCGGTTTTACCATTTGCGGGCGCGTTTTCATGAAGGCTATGAAATGTTTGAACGGGCGGCGCTGGTGGCGCAAGCCAATGGCACAGCAGGGTCGATGTTGGCGGCGGCGTTAGCCACGCGCCAAGCCTATTTTATGTTTCGGCTCGACCGCCCTGACGAGGCTCAACGTGTTGCCCAACGCAGTTTAGATGATTTGCGACGGTTGCAACCGCAACATACCAGCCAAGATTGCACCCCTCACAAAGTCGATCAAGAGATTATTTTTAACACCCAATTGCTTGGCACGTTGACATGGGGCGCGGGTGATTTTAGAGCGGCCCGCCAATTGTGGCAACAAGCTCTTGAACAACACCAAAAAGCCGATAATCATGCCCAAGTGGTGCGGGCGCAAAATAATGTTGCTGTGCTGGCCATCGAAACCGGCGACTTGGGGCATGCCAAAGCCTTGCTTGAGCAAAGTTTGCACACCAAACGCAGCCAGAATGATTGGGGCGGGGTGGCTTTTGCGCTTGAGAATTTGGCAAATGTGGCCTTTTTGTGTGATGACCTCTTTGAAGCCCGCCGGATGCGACTTGAAGCGCTAGAAATTTTTCAATCGTTAAATGATGCCGTTGGCATGTTGCGCTCGCAAACCCATTTGGGTTATTTGGCTTATTCGTTACATGAATACGACAATGCTCTGAGCGTTTTGAATGAAGCCTTGAGTTTGGCACGTCAACAACGTATTGGCTTTGGCATTAGCCAAGTGTTGTGCAACCTAAGTTTGGTGCATGGCGCACGTGGCGAGCTTGAAGAATGCCAAGATTGTTTGCGTAATGCCTTGCAAAATAGTTTGCAACATCACGATCCCTCTGCCATTCAAATGGTTATTGCTAGCGCGGCAGTGTTGGCGGCCAAACAAGGTCAAGCCGCAGCATCGGCGGCGTGGGGTGAATGGGCGCAACAGCAGCCTTTGGCGAATATCGATATTAAACGCCGTGTGGGTTTGGCTGCCGAGCGTTGGGCGAGTTATCTCTCATCCGAAATGATAGTTGCAGCCCAAGCACGCGGTCGTGCTTGTTCACTTGAGCAAATTGTAGATGAAGTCATGGCTTGGTTAGAGGCCTAAGCCTTAGGATAAAAATTATTTATCGTATGCGCCAATTTCACTATACTCTCCACTACCTACGGCAGTGGAGAGTATAGTGAAATTGACATATATCTTTTTAATAGGATGTAGATAGGTTGTAGGCCAATTGCGATTAAAGATTACAATTTGCCCATGTCCATTATTACCGAAGGAACCTTGCTTTGGCAGCCCTCAGCGGCTTTGCGCCAAAGCGCTCGTATTACACACTACATGCACTGGTTGGCTGAGCAAAAAAATTTGCATTTTGCCGATTACAACGCTTTGTGGCAATGGTCAACCAGCGAAATTGAGGCGTTTTGGGAATCGATGTGGCAATATTTTGAGCTAATTTCGCCACAACCTTATAGCGCGGTGCTGAACGAGCGCAAAATGCCGGGGGCAAAATGGTTTGTCGGGGCGCAGGTAAATTACACCGAGCATGTTTTTCGCAACATGCGCACCGATGCCCCAGCTTTGATTTTTCAATCAGAGACAGTCGATTTTAGAATCAAGAATACAGAATCAAGAATACAGAATACAGATGATAGAACGGAGGATTTAGTACCGGAAAATCTAAAATCCAAAATCCAAAATCCAAAATTAACTGAGGTGAGTTGGCAAACACTCTATGCGCAAACGGCGGCAGTGGCGGCGGCGTTGCGGGCAATGGGTATTGGCGTTGGTGATCGGGTCGTGGCCTATGCGCCCAATACCCCCGAAACCTTGGTGGCGTTTTTGGCGGTGGCGAGTTTGGGGGCGGTGTGGTCGAGTTGTTCGCCCGATATTGGTGCTGGGGCGGTGCTCGACCGCTTTAAACAAATTGAGCCTAAAGTGATTTTTGTCATCGATGGTTATGTGTATAACGGCAAGGTCAATGATCGCCGCGACACAGTGCGCGAATTGGTTGCCAATTTGCCCACACTGGCCCATGTGGTGCAAGTGCCATACCTCAACGCCAGCGCTGAGCCGCAAGATTGGGGGAGCAGCAAAGATTGGATTTGGACGGATATCATTCAGACAAAACTTGATGCTCAAGCCGCAAAGATTGACTATGCGCATGTGCCTTTTGATCATCCGTTATGGGTGTTATATTCATCGGGCACGACGGGCTTGCCCAAACCCATTTGTCATTCACAAGGCGGCATCATCATCGAGCATCTCAAGTCGCTTGGGTTTCATTGCGATTTGCGCCGCGATGATCGTATTTTTTGGTTTACTACCACTGGCTGGATGATGTGGAATCTATTGATTGGCGGCTTGTTGTTGGGTTCGACCGTGTTATTGTATGACGGTAGCCCGGGCTTAAACAACATGGGTGTGTTGTGGGAATTTGCCGAGCGCAGTGGCATGACCATTTTTGGAACCAGTGCGGCTTATATCGCCAGTTGTATGAAAGCCGGGCTAAAACCAAATCAAAGTCATGATCTTAGCAAATTACATGCGGTTGGTAGCACTGGCTCACCGTTGCCAATTGAGGGCTTTAGTTGGGTCTATGATCATGTTGGCAAAGATATTTGGCTTATTTCGGTCAGCGGCGGCACCGATGTATGCTCGGCGTTTGTGGGGGGCAACCCATTGTGGCCGGTTTATGCGGGTGAAATTCAAAGCCGTTATCTTGGCTGCGCGGTCGAGGCGTGGAACGACGCGGGGCAAGCCATTTATGATGATGTCGGCGAATTGGTCATCACCAAGCCTTTGCCGTCGATGCCAATTTATTTTTGGAATGACCCGAGCATGAAGCGTTATCGCGAAAGCTATTTTGAAATGTTCCCCGGTATTTGGCGGCATGGCGATTGGTTAAAAATTACGCCGCGGCATGGCCTCATTATTTATGGGCGCTCCGATTCGACCATTAACCGGCAGGGGGTGCGTATTGGCACCAGTGAGATTTATCGTGCTGTTGAAGATGTGCCAGAAGTGCTCGACAGTTTGATTATCGATTTAGAGGTGTTGGGGCGGCAAAGTTATATGCCTTTGTTTGTGGTGTTGCGCGAAAATATAACTTTAGACGATGCGCTGAAAACCAAAATTAAAAATAAAATTAAAGCACAGTTATCGGCCCGCCAAGTGCCCGATGATATTTTTGCCATTCCTGAAGTGCCGCGAACATTAAATGGCAAAAAGATGGAAGTGCCGATCAAAAAAATTTTGCTTGGGCATCCACTTGAAAAAGCAGTGACCATTGGCTCAATGAGCAACCCCCATTCATTACAAGTGTTTGTGGCATTGGCCCAAAATATGAAGAAATAAAACCGAATAAATCTCGCTTTAGGCGAGGCATTACCTTTCTTAGAAATACTACTGCCGATTTCAATTTAGAGCTGACCATTTTGCTGTCAACTGAGATTGAAATCGGCAGTTTTTTCATTGCTTGTTTTCAACCAATAGGTTGGGTTATTCATTTTCACAAGAAGAGAAATGGCGATGATTTATTGAAAAAAATATTATTCAAAATATCCACCGATTAGATTTGAACAGTTTAGGCAATGGATTGAGCTTGTTTTTTAGTGAAATTATTAGTGTTTAATTGGATTTAAATCATTCTTTGTTTTTGTTTTGCTATTAATTGCAATTTTAATTGATGCAACCATGCGATTTTGATTGATATTTTTAATGATAAACGCTCCTTCTTTAATTGGATTATTTTGCGGGCGTTAGCCTGATTACAAGAGCTTGCAATTTGCATATGCTTAGTGAGAGGGGGTGTTTGGTTTGGTTTCATTATGTAAAAGGGTGTACATATATGAACCGGCATCATTATTTCGCCTCTAACTGTAAATGTTTCAAACATTCACGATTGCATCAAGGGATCTATTTGTTAGAAAGGTAAATATCTTTGTTCGGTGGGTCTTAGTCGTTTCGTTGTCACATAATTTCATTGCACCTTTTGTTGCAAAAGCAGCTCCTGTACCTGTTATTACCATTAGCGGCCCAAATGAGGGTTTTATTGGCGAGTCACAAACATTTACATTGACGTTTGACAATACCGGTGTCACCTCACCTACCATTGGTTATGGGCCATATATTGACCTTTATTTGCCCATTGATAGCAACGGCGAAACAGGAGAGGGGCTTGTTTTTAGTGGCGCAACTTATATTGGGAGCAGCATTAATGCCACTCCTTATACTTGTACCGGTGCGAATATTGTTCACCCTTTAACGGGGCTATCTGTGGCGTGTGCGCTTGGGCAACAATTAGTGGTGCTAGAGCTGCCATTTGGTAGTTTTACCAATAACCAGCCCGCCGCTTCAATTGATGTCAACACCATATCGTCAACGGCAATTGATGCAGGGGTTCCCCACACCATCACTGCTCGTGCTGGGTTTCAATTTGGCAGCGACGCACTCGATAATAAAGCGACTGACCCAGTGATTAGTAGCACATTATCTAGCCCTTTTATTTATACCCCTACTGTTTTTAATCTTAG
>CAZLOF010000415.1:0-4769 GCA_964560745.1 uncultured Thermoflexus sp. | reverse complement strand
CCGATAACTCAGCGGTGCTGCCACCATATTCTTGCTCCAGTTTGTTATTTAGCACAAAACGAACAACGCGCTGGTCATCGGCAGACAGTTTTGCCCAGTTCAAGGCTTTCTCAACCGCAGCTTTTACCGATTGATCATCGTCTTGTTTTTGGGCGGCGCGTAGGGCTTGGGTAATGGCCTTGCCATAATGCTCGACCAACGCCTCTTGTGCATCACTCAACGGCTTGCCGTCGGTCCAATAAGCAATCGAAGCCTCGTAGCGTGTGGTCGCCATTTTTGCACCAATCTGTTTCGCCAACTCGGTAATCGGGTTACCATCCACGCCGTGTATCCACGATGCGCCCAAGTCCATCGGCGCATCGGCCCACTTGTTGCTCGTCCACAAACGCCCGCCAATGCGGTCACGCGCTTCGAGCACCAACACCCGCTCGCCACGCTGGGTTAGTTTTTGTGCCGCCGCCAAACCCGCAACCCCCGATCCGATGACAATAGCATCATAGGGCTTCGCCGCTGGCGTTGGGGCCGAGGTTGGGCTTGGCTGAGTGGTTGGCGCAGCCAAGACAGGCGTAAATACTGCACCTGCGGTGGCAGGTGCAGCGACAGGTGCGGCATTTGCGGGGATATCAGTCGCTGGCGCATTGGCGCAGGCGCTCAAGCCTGCTGCCGTCACGCCGAGCCATTTTAAAAAATGTCGTCGGTGCATTAATCTAAATTTTGTGTAGAGCGATGATAACGTGTAATGATATTTGGGTCGGGCTGCAATGAAGTCACCGCTTCGTTTTTACCCGCATAGTCTAGCACAGACAGCACATAGCGAATGCTTTCGAGCCGAGCGTTCTTTTTGTTATTGGCCCGCACAATAATCCAAGGGCTAAACGAGGTGTGGGTCTTGCTAAACATCAATTCTTTGTATTTGGTATACGACTCCCACAATTCTTGGCCTTTGGCATCCACCGGACTCAGTTTCCATTGCTTAAGCGGGTTATCGGCCCGCGAGTCGAAGCGCCGTTTTTGCTCCTCTTTCGAGATCGAAAACCAAAATTTGATCAGCGTGACACCGTCTTCATACAACATATGCTCATATTCGGTCACTTGACGAATAAAACGCTCATATTGTTCGGGCGCACAAAAGCCATTAACTGGCTCGACGACGGCGCGGTTATACCAACTGCGGTCAAAAAAGACAATTTCACCGCGGTTGGGCAATTGGCGCGTATAGCGCTGAAAATACCATTGCCCCACCTCTTCTTCGGTGGGCTTAGGCAAGGCCACCACCCGCAAGGCACGCGGGTTCAGATGCTCGGTAAAGCGGCGAATGGCCCCACCCTTACCGGCGGCATCACGGCCCTCAAACAAAATCGCCACACGCCGCTTTTTCTCTTGCACCCAGCGTTGTAGCTTCACCAATTCGATCTGTAAATTTTGCAATTCGTTTTCATAATTGAGCAATTCAACTATTTTTTTCGGGTTAATGTCTTTCGATTGCAACAAACTAAACAGATCGCGCGGGGATTGCACACTGATCAAATCTTTGTAGGTGATAAATGGCGCATCGGGGTTGCTGGGATTTGGGGCGGCCTCGGCATCGACAATAGAGGCGGGGGTGGGCGGCTGCGAGGCCGCCGCTTTTTCGGCGGCTTTGCGGCGGTGTTTAGTCTTGCCACTAGTTGCGTTGCTATCGGCCTTGTCGTTGCTTGTGTTGGTAGAAGGGGGTAATTGAGGTTGAGACATAGGTGTTTTGCGGTAAAAATAAAACAAAAAAGACATCTCGTGCAAAGATTACACGCCACCCAAGCATATTCTAGCCTCATTTTTTGCGCCACCCCCAGATGGGTAGCATGGCACTGGCTTATTGGATAGGGCAAAACACCAACACAAAACCGATTTACTCCCTCAGCCTGCAAAGGCAGGCTTCATAAGCCCAGCGCAAGAGTTAATCCCTGCGACAACATCCACCCCACCACTCAGCCATTAAAATGACGCGCTGGGCACACAAAGACCGCCTGCACCAATTTGGCATATCTGCTACGTGATTGGCAATACTTGATCAAGTTCATGGCGAATTTTGGTTTGGTATTGCGCTCAAAGGCTTGGTCGTCAATCCCCAACTCAAAGCACAACAATTCAAGCTCGTCATCTTTAAAATGCGCGTTAATCGCGACATACAGTTGTTGCGGCGTAGGCGTTGGGGGCATGGCGTGAGATTATAGCAATATCGGGATTTCATCCCGATTTGATATGCCGCCGCGCCTTTGGCGCGAAGCAATGCCCCATCGGGGCATGACATACCGCCCCATACCGTTGGTATGGGGCGGTATGAGACAGACAAAGTATAATATCGAACATAAGTTCGATATGTCAGAGTTCAAAGTCCACTCCCCTTTCCAGCCAATGGGCGACCAGCCAACCGCCATCGACGATATGGTAAAGAGCCTAAATGCCGGCAACCGCTACACCACTTTGCTTGGCGCAACCGGCACTGGCAAGACGTTTTCGGTGGCAAAAGTGATCGAGCGGGTGCAGCGCCCGGCGCTGATTATGGCGCACAACAAGACCTTGGCGGCGCAACTTTATGCCGAATTCAAAGAATTTTTCCCCGACAATGCGGTCGAGTATTTTGTCAGCTATTACGATTATTACCAGCCCGAAGCCTATGTGCCGCGTCACGACCTGTATATCGAGAAAGAATCGACCATCAATGACGAACTTGATCGGCTGCGGCTAGCCGCCACCAGTTCGTTGCTCAGTCGGCGCGATGTCATCATTGTGGCCTCGGTGTCATGCATTTACGGCATCGGCAACCCCGAAGATTATGGGCGCTATGTGGTCAAGTTGCACAAGGGCGAGGTGCGCCGCCGCGATATCGTGCTGCGTATGCTCATCGCCATTCAATATGAGCGCAACGACATCGCCTTTGCCCGCGGCAAATTTAGGGTGCGCGGCGACACGCTCGATATTTACCCAGCCTATGCCGACACCGCCTATCGGGTCGAGTTTTTTGGCGATGAGGTCGAGCGCATCGCCGAATTTCACCCAGTCACCGGCGAAATCATCGACGATGTCGAAGCGATCGAGATCTTTCCCGCCAAACACTTCATCACACCCCAAGAAAAACTAAAGAAGGCCATTACCGAAATTGAGGCCGAGCTTGAAGAACGGGTGACGTGGTTTAAAGCACACGATAAATTACTGGAAGCACAACGGATTGAGCAGCGCGTACGTTATGACGTGGCAATGTTGCGCGAGGTTGGGCACACCACCGGTATCGAAAATTATTCGCGCATTTTAGATGGTCGCCCCACTGGCTTCCCACCCTTCACCCTGCTCGATTATTTCCCCGACGACTTTGTGCTGATTGTCGATGAAAGCCACAACAGCTTGCCGCAAATTCGCGGCATGTATGCCGGTGACCAAGCCCGCAAAGGGGTTTTGGTCGATTATGGCTTTCGCTTGCCCAGCGCAATGGATAACCGCCCGTTAAAATTTGACGAGTTTGAAACCCGTTTTCGGCAAGCCATTTTTGTCAGCGCCACCCCCGGCCCCTTTGAAAAAGAAAAAAGCCAGTTGGTGGCCGAGCAAGTCATTCGCCCGACCGGCCTGATCGACCCCGTGATCGAAGTAAAACCAGTCAAGGGGCAAGTCGATGATCTCATCGCGCAAATTCGCGCCACGGTTGCCAAAAAGCAACGGGTGCTGGTGACCACGCTCACCAAACGCATGGCCGAAGACCTGACCAATTATTTGCAAGAAATTAATATTAAGGTGCAATATTTGCACAGCGAGGTCGAAACGGTTGAGCGGGTCGAGATTTTGCGCGACCTGCGGCTGGGTGAATATGACGTGGTAGTCGGCATCAACCTGTTACGCGAAGGTTTAGACTTGCCCGAAGTGTCGCTGGTGGCAATTTTGGATGCCGACAAAGAAGGCTTTTTGCGCAGCACCACCTCGCTTATTCAAACCGTAGGGCGGGCAGCGCGGCATGTCGATGGGCGGGCGATTATGTATGCCGACAAAATGACCGACTCGATGAAAAACGCCATCGATGAAACCAATCGGCGACGTGCTAAACAAGTGGCCTATAACACGGCACATAACATCCAACCAGCTTCGATCAAAAAATCGGTGCGTGACCTGACCGACCGCGTGCGGGCCGATGATGACGCGCAAGAAGCGTTGCCCGAAGGCGAATATCGATCCCCGGGGGCCGAGTTTCGCCGCGCCGCCCAAGCCTTGCGTGAAACCGCTGGCAAACGGGTGTCTGATATGCCAAAAGAAGCCGCGCAACAACTGATGGCCGATTTAGAGGCGCAAATGAAGCAAGCCGCCAAAGATCTCGAATTTGAAAAGGCCGCAGCCCTGCGTGACCAAATCATGGAACTGCGCCAACGGGTGCTCGGTGTAGACCCCAATGCCCCGGCTTGGGAGCAGGCCCGCAAAGGGATTGACGTAGAAGATAAATCGCCCGCGCAAAAGTCGAAGGGCGATGTGCAATATAAACCCAAACGGGTGAGCCGAGGGCGCTAAATCCGATAGATAACCAACGGCGCTCACAACCCCAAAATGATAGAAACATTAGCGATAAAAGCTAAATAAGCGGCTCAATGAGGCCGCCATTGTGGTGAAAATAACGGGCGACATGCCAAAATAAAAAATAGCCAGCGAGATGAGCACGGGCAAAGAAATGGCTAATGGCGCAATACGCTCAGCCAAGGTTTCAGCCACATTAACCTGCGATTGAGGCTCAACCACAGGTTGAGGCTCATTCAAAG
>CAZLOF010000414.1:0-4770 GCA_964560745.1 uncultured Thermoflexus sp. | reverse complement strand
CTTTAGAATGAGATTGTATTAAATAAATAACACCCCAAATATCATTGTTACTATCATTTCATTTGACACTTTACGTGGGTGCAACTAAGTCTAAGCGCAATCTATCTAGTTTCGCATCATGGCAAATCGATCTACAAGAAGCAGCCTATCTCCGGTATAATGTTGCCACTTTGTTTAACCCATTTCAAGCACTATTTGTTCACCCTCATCATCAAGGGTAATTTTTTATTGGCTGGAATTGGTCGCGCAAATATCAATAGAGACGCATTAACATAAACGCCCTCCAGCATTGGAGGGCGTTTTTTTATTAAATGAACATTATTACCCCAAAACCCATCAGTGGCTTCCCGGAGTTATTACCCGATGCACAAATCGTATTTAATCGCTGTTTGCAAATTGTGCGCGAAACGTATGAGCTATTTGGCTTTGCGCCAATTGAAACTTCGGCTGTTGAACGCAAAGAGATTTTGACCTCAAAGGGCGGTGATGAGAAAGAAATTTTTGCGCTCACACGCCTATTCACCCGCCCCGATGAATCGCCCGAAACCGACCTAGCGCTACACTTTGATCTAACCGTGCCACTGGCCCGCTATGTGGCCCAAAACAAAGAGAAGCTGGTTTTTCCATTTCGCCGTTACCAAATTCAAAAAATATGGCGTGGCGAGCGCCCGCAAAAAGGCCGTTACCGCGAGTTTTATCAATGCGATATCGATGTCATTGGGCGTGGAACGCTTAACCTGATCACCGATGCCGAAATTCCCAGTGTTATTTATCAAGTATTCAAACGCATGAATATTGGACATTTTGTCATTCGGATTAATAATCGGCGGCTGTTACAAGGCTATTTTGAATCTCTAGGTGTGCCAAATGACCAAATTGGCGAAGTGCTACGCGCAGTTGACCGTCTTGAAAAAGAAGGCCGCGATAAAGTGCATCGTGAATTGGTTGAAAAGATCAACATTAGCCAAAACGCCGCTGAAGATATCTTAACTTTCATTGGCGGCGAATCAGGCACAAGCACCGATCAAGTGCTCGCCAAAATTAAGGCATCGCCAGCCATGAGCAACGAGCGATTCGCCCAAGGCGCAGCCGAATTAAGCACGGTGATTGCCGGTATCCGCAGCCTCGGTGTGCCCGATGCCTATTTTCGCGCCGATTTGTCGATTGCGCGTGGGTTAGGTTATTACACCGGCACTGTGTATGAAACTCAATTGGTCAAATACCCCGAACTTGGGAGCATTTGTTCGGGTGGGCGTTACGACGATCTCGCCAGCTATTTCACCAGCGACAAATTACCCGGTGTCGGCATTTCGATTGGGCTAAGTCGGTTAGTCATTCAGCTTATTGAAGCAGGGGTGCTAAAAACCGGCGCTTCTACCCCAGCGCCGGTAATTGTCACCACAATGGATAACACGCGCATAAATGATTATCTTAGCCTTGCGGCTGCATTGCGTGAGGCTGGCATCGCTACCGAAGTTTATTTTGACAAAGGCCGCCTCGGTGACCAACTGAAATATGCCAATCGAAAAGGCTTTAAAATCGCGGTGATTGCTGGCGAAAGTGAGTTTGCGGCGGGTCAAGTGAAAATTAAAAATTTGACCAACGGCAACGAGACCATATGTGATCGCGCTCAATTGGCAGCCCAAGTGGGTATGATCATCACGAGTCATGAGTCATGACTTGTAACTCGTAACTCGTGACTCGTGTTTCCCAATCCTTAATCCCAAATCCTTAATCCCCCAACTATGAACAGTATTGCCGTTCTCGACCACCCCAAACGCCCCGAAACACGACGTGTTGCCGATGAGATTGTGGCATTTTTAAAGACCGCCGGGTTAGAAACCCATCGCGGGACGACTTGGGAAACCGATACCCTCACCACCTTAATTCCGGGGGTCGATTTGGTGATTGCACTGGGGGGCGATGGCAGTATTTTGCGGGCTGCGCGGATTGCCGCACCGCACGGTGTGCCAGTCACCTCGGTTAGCATGGGGCATTTGGGGTTTTTGGCCGAAATGGAACCGCATAACTGGCGCGAATCGTTGTCGCGTTTGATCGCGGGGGATTATTGGATTGAGGAGCGCATGATGCTGAGTGCAACGACAAAACGTGGCAATTTGGTCATTGCCCAACAAGATGCGCTTAATGATGTGGTGGTGGGGCGCGGCTCATTGGCTCGCGTCGTGCGCATACGCACTAGCGTCGATGGCAGTATGCTAACCACTTATGCAGGCGACGGCTTAATCGTATCGACTGCCACCGGCAGCACGGCTTACTCATTGGCAGCAGGCGGCCCCATTCTGCCCCCAACCCTCAAAAATATCATTCTGGTTCCCATTGCGCCCCACATGAGCCTCGACAAGCCAGTCGTGCTGTGGCAACGCTCGGTGGTTGAAATGCGGGTACAAACTGACCTAGAAGCCGCAATGACGGCAGATGGGCAAGATGAAGTCTTGCTGCGCGATGGCGATACCGTCACGGTGCAAGTTAGCCCGCATGTAGCACAATTTGTGCGTATGCAACCCCAAGGCTATTTTTACCAAACCCTGATGCGGCGATTGGTGCGCCCTGAGGCCTTGCCATAATGTTGGATCAAGAAACGCTCGATTTTTTGGCCCGTCCGTTGCTGATGCGCCTCGCTACCATGGGCAGCGATGGCTACCCACAGGTGACACCAGTTTGGTATTGGTGTGACCCAATCAAACAGCGGCTTTATGTCAGCACCGAAAGCCAGCGCATCAAATTTCGTAATATTCAACGTGACCCGCGTGTCGGTGTGGCCATTGATGACGATACCACCCGCGATAAATCACAACCCTATCGCGGGGTTTCGATCAAAGGCAATGCCCATGAAGTGATTGCCCCACACGACACACTTGCAATGCTCGTGACTAATATTGTCAGCCGCTATTTTGGCCCAAATGAGGTGCAAAAAGCCTTTCAATGGCTATTTGTCGGCGACCGTGTTGTCATTGAAATTGAACCGCTTCACGTGGCAAAAGTGGGGGCGGGTTGGCGTGGGTTATAGGGTTGCGCCAATTTCTCAATTTTACCGTTAGGTAGCGTAGATACGCAAACATTGTTGATACGCCTCAGGCGTGTCAACATCCAGCAAAATGCCCTCATCATCTACATCTAAAAAGGCAAGATCGTGGCGATGCTGACGCAACACATCGCGCACATTTTGCCCCAATGTCAGTTGCAGCACCGCCGGCCAATAATGCCGATCAATTAACACCGGATGGCCGCGTTGACCTTGAAAACGCGGCGCAAGCAAACGGGCACAGCCTTGATGATAAGCAGCAATTAAACGATTCACCACTTCGGGCGGCAACAAGGGTTGATCACCCAAAAACACCAAGATCGCCTTAGCCTGTGGCAAATATTGCATGACATAACGCAAGCCGGTTTGCAGCGACGAAAGCATTTCGCCCTCACGATAATGCGGGTTATGCACCACTGTCAACCTAGTTAACCCATTCGACACAACCCCAGCCGCAATTAACTGGGCTTGGCACGTGCGTAAGGCGGCGCTGACCGCATCGGCCTGATGCCCAGTGATGGCGACAATGGCCTCAGTTTGGGTCTGCGCTACCATTGACAACGCCGTGCCAACCACCGTGCCGCCCAATATTTGTGGCCCAAATGGCAACAACAATTTATTTGCGCCGCCATAACGCGACGACATGCCAGCCGCCAGAATAAGAGAAGCTATCATTTTAAAAACAAGCGCATCAGTTTTAACTTCAAATCGGTATATGGTGGGCAGCGCACCAGCAAATCTGAGGCCAAATCACTTTTGTGAATGACGCTTTTGTAATGCGAAAACGTCTCAAAACCAGCTTTGCCGCGATAAGCCCCCATACCGCTATTACCAACGCCGCCAAATGGCAATGATGGCTCCATCAAATGCGTCAACACATCGTTAATCATACCGCCACCAAATGACAATTCACGTAAAAATCGGGTTTGTGGGGCGTGTTCGCTGGCAAAAAAATAAGCCGCCAGTGGTTTTGGGCGCGAACGCACCTCAGCGAAGGCTTGATCAAGTGTATCGAATGGAATAATAGGCAATAACGGCCCAAAAATTTCTTCTTGCATCAATGGCGCATGAGGGTCAATGTTGGTCAGCAAAGTGGGGGCAATATAACGGTCTGGCGCGTCGGTTTGCCCGCCATACACAATGTTGCCACCACCCATCAAACCACAAATGCGCCCAAAATGGCGCTGGTTAATAATGCGCCCATAGTCGCGGCTGCGCTGCGGATCATCGCCAAACATGGCTTGAAAATTTAATTTTAGGGCGTGAATAAACGCTGGAACGACGCTTTGGTGAACCAGGGCGTAATCAGGCGCAACACACGTTTGACCCGCGTTATAGGCTTTGCCAAAAGCCACCCGCCTCGCGGCGCGGCTGATGTTGGCAGAGGCATCGATGATGGCAGGGCTTTTGCCACCCAGTTCGAGCGTCACTGGGGTTAAATGCTTGGCTGCGGCCTGCATCACAATCTTGCCCACTGTCGAATTGCCGGTATAAAGAATGTAATCGAAAGGCTGATCAAGTAATGCTTGGGCTGCCTCAATCCCGCCTTCCACCACTTTCACATAGGCTGGGTCAAAGGTATTGCCGATCAAGCGTGCAATTAGTGCCGAAGTATTTGGGGCTAGCTCCGATGGTTTAATGACAGCACAATTGCCCGCCGCAAGCGCCACAATAAGGGGAGCAATGGCTAAGTGAAATGGGTAATTCCACGGTGCCATAATTAACAC
>CAZLOF010000413.1:0-4775 GCA_964560745.1 uncultured Thermoflexus sp. | reverse complement strand
GAATAACATTTCATAATAGCGCTTGGTTAATGGGTAACGATCTGGAATGCGCGGAATCGTGCCATAAAGACGGCTAGAGAAAAACACGATATAGTCGCCACGGGTCAAACTGTTTTGCAGCGATACCAATTTGTTCGGGCCGTCATCGTCATACAAATTGAGTTCGGGCACTGCTGGTGGTAATTGATAGCCCTGCAAACCATTGATGCCTTCTTCCCAATGTTCTTTTAGCAAAATTGCAGTTTTGGGCACATTGGCGTTAATCCATTTTGAGGCTTGGTTGGCGGTGTGTGGGGCCGAATAGATGCTGGCAAAGGCCAAGGCCCACCATGCTGTTGAAGCCACAATCAGCGTCGTTAACACTGGTGCAACATATTGCAGTGGGTGGCGGCGGGGGAGGGCGATGGGTGGTAGCGCAGGCGGCGGCGTTGGCGTATCTACGGCGACCTCTGCATTTAAGGTTTCCGGCTCAAGGGGTTCGGCGACATCACTCAAAACGGCAGGTGGCACGCTTGTTGGTGTTTCAGTCGTTGGGGGTGGGGCATCGGGCGCTGGCAAAATGGCTTTTGGGCGGTAACGCTTGTCGAGCCAATCGCCTAATTTGGCGAGCAATGCCGCCGCCATAATGGCAAACAGCGGTAACAAAGGTAGGCTATAGCGCAAAAACTTCGCATAGGCACGGCCCGTAATAAGAAAATAGGGCAACATCCATGCCAACATCAAAATTGCACCGGCGGCATGTGGCCCACGCCCTACGGCATAAATGACGCACATGAGCAAGCCAATTAGCGCCGTTACACCCAAAGGCACGCCCATACTCCAGCGCACCATTTGCTCTATTGGGTAAAGGTAAGGGGTGGTGGCGAAATATTGGCGGGTATAGGGTAGGTCGGCTTCGGCGCGAATGACGATTTTGTCTTGCTCATTCACATTGCGCAGCAGGCCATTTGTGTCTAAAAATGAATAGGGCGCAAAGACAAAATAGGCGATAACAAAGCCGCCAAAGGCCAAAATGAGCGTGGCAATGAGGCGTGACCAGTTGATGTGGCTAAATTGAGCGCCGAGTGTGACGAGCTTGGGGTTGAGCGCGGTGATTTTTTGCCGCTCGTGTAAAAGCGCGGCCACAGGCAACAGCGCCAAAATGGGCAGGGCGCTAAATTTGCTGGCAAATGCCATGCCAGCCGCCGCGCCCATTAAAAAAGTGTCGCGGTTGCTGCCGGTTTGGCTGGTGTTGTAAGCAAATAGCAAGGTTAGCAACACAAAAAAATTGAGGGTGATATCGGTGGTGTAAAAATGTGAGTGCTGTATGCTGAGCACGGTGAGGGCATAGAACAAGGCCCCAATCAGCCCGACCCGACGGCTAAAAATGCGGCTGCCGAGCAAGAAAACGATATAAATAGCGGCGGTGTCGAGCAAGCCTGATAACGCACGCCCAACTAGTGTAACGCCGTCATAGCCTTCCCACCATTTATCGACAAACACGCCCACCCAATATGACACAAAGCGGGTCATATACACCGGCAAGGTGCCGTAGGCAAAAGCGCGCTCGCGGTTTTCACGCGCGATCCAATATGGGTTCATGGGCGAGCGTTTGGGGTCGAGAAACTCATTTACACTCTGAGGCCAGCGAATATCGCTTGTGACCATCGAGATATAGCGCTCGTCTGGGTGGTAATGGGAGTTTTGATCCCAATTTAGGCCATATAAACGTAATGCGCCCCCTAATAGCACAATGAGCAGCACGACAAGCCGTCCATATTTTGACAATGATGATGATGACGATGGTGGCTGGTTGGGCGTGTTACGCCGCCAGTTTAGTGAAACAGATAGCATAGGTAGGCATTTATGAATCGTTCAGATAGAACAATATTTGATTATACGTTTTTGCTATTGCAAACATGCATCCTATGATGGATAGCCAAGGTCGGGCTTTAGGTCAATTTCGTGAGTGCGGTATTATTAGCCAACCCAGCGGCGCGTGTTTGCCTAAAGGGTGATGAGATCGCAATCATGCGCATTTTGCAAATTCTTACTTATTATCGCCCACATATTAGCGGGCTAACCATTTATGTTGAGCGGCTGGCGCGTGGCTTGGCGCAGGCTGGGCATCAGGTTACGGTGCTGACTTCGCAATTTGACCCCGCTTTGCCATTGGCCGAAACCCAAGATGGGGTGGTGATTGTGCGTGCCCCGGTGTCGTTACGCTTGAGCAAAGGGGTGATTATGCCGACCTTTGGTTTTATGGCGCGATGGCTGATGCGTGGGCACGATGTGGTGCATTTTCATTTACCGCAATTTGATGGGGCGGGGCTGGCACTTAATGCCCGCGTCCAGCGCAAACCGTCTTTGCTTACCTATCATTGTGATCTCGAATTGCCGAGTGGTGGCTTTAACCGCGTGGTTGAGCCGGTGGTGCATGGGGCTAACCATATTGCAGCGCGTTTGGTTGATAAAGTGGTGGCTTATACCGATGATTATGCCAAACATTCGCCGTTTTTGTCACGTTATATGCATAAATTGCGCGTTATTCCCCCGCCGGTCGAGGTTGTGACACCCAGCGCGGCTGACTTGAGCGCATTTGCGCAGAAATTTCAGTTGCGGGGGGCAAATTGCAACCTGCAACCTGCAACTTGCAACTTGCCTCCCTTGCCCCCTGCCCCAATTATTGGCATGGCGGCCCGGCTGGCAACTGAAAAAGGCGTTGAAGTATTGGTGGATGCGCTTGAGATTGTGCGGCAAACTTACCCAGCGGCACGGGTATTATTTGCTGGCCCGTATAAAAATGTGTTGGGCGAAGAATCTTATGCCGCCCGTTTGCAGCCGCGTTTTGCTTCGTTGGGTGATCATTGGACTTTTACTGGTTCGTTGAAGGGGGCCGAGCTTTCGGCGTTTTTTGCCTCGTGCGATATGACCATTTTGCCTAGCCTCAACAGCACCGAGTCGTTTGGCCTCGTTCAAGTTGAATCGATGCTATGTGGCACGCCCTCTATATGTAGCAATTTGCCGGGGGTGCGCACCTCGGTACAGCGCACCGGTATGGGGCAGGTAGTGCCGATAGGCGACGCACAAGCCTTGGCGGCAGCGATTATGCAGGTATATGCCCATCGCAGCGCCTTTGTGCGCCCTCGTCATGAGATAGAGCAGTTTTACAGCACGGCACAGTCTGTGCAGGGGTATGAAAAGTTATACCGCGAGTTGGTTCATTAAATGGGTGTCTGAGATGAAGTCTGGGATTTAGACCGCGAAGGCGGTCTTCGTGTGCTCAGCGCGCCATTTTAATGGCTGCGTTGGATTCATCATGATGCGTGGATGCTGCCGCAGGGATTAAAATCCTGCGCTGGGCTTACAAAGCCTGCCTTCGCAGGCTGGAGGAGGCTCTAATACGGTTTTTGTTCGGTTAAGCATTCGAGCGATGGGGATATACCGAATTATTTTCTTGATTTTTATGAAGGGGATAGAGAACGTAATTTCGGCGAGAATTTGTTCCCCATGTATGATTGAAAAGGTAATTAAATATCATGAAATTCTATTTACGGTTACTTCCCACCTTTATTATTGCTAGCATCATGCTAAGTGCTTGTCAATCGGCACAGGCGCACAAAAGCGCATCGGTTGCGCAACCGCGAAATGAGCCTGAACCAAAGGTTTATACGCCGGTGCTTGGCACAACCCAAACCGGTTTTCCTATCATGCCGACCCCATTGCCCAACCAAAGTGGCCCTTGGCAACAAGACCTTGATATTGTTTTTAGCGATGATGGTGCCAATACATTTGGCGATGCCAAAGTGCTGGTGACGCGGGCGGGTGTTCCCAGTCTCATCCGTGATTTGCAAGGGCGTTTGTTGTTGGCGTTTCAGTGGTTCCCCGAAAATTCGCCCAATTTTGACCAAGTCGCGATCATGATTTCGACTGACAACGGTCAGACTTGGGGCGCGCCGCAGCCCATTAGCATATCAAATTTCCCTAACACCATGCAGCGCCCATTCGACCCGACGATTGTGCAATTGCCTGATGGACGTTATCGCCTGTATTATTCGTCGAGCAATCGTGGCGCATCCGGTGCTTCGACCAAACCTGCAACTTATTCGGCAGTTTCAACTGATGGTATTCATTATGAATTTGAGGCTGGCGCAAGGTTTGAGGGTAGCGGGCAGGTAATTGACCCTGCGGTCGTGGTGTTTAATGGGGTATGGCATTTCACCGCGCCGGTTGGGACACCGCAAGAAGGGGCGTATCACGCTATTTCGTCAAATGGCATCTATTTTGCACGGCACAGCAACATTGCTTCGGTCAATAACGCCAATTGGACGGGCAATTTGCTGGCTTATGATGACGGGATGCGTTTTTATGGCTCTGGACCGACTATATGGTGGTCGTTTTCAAAAGATGGTGAGGTTTGGTCAACCCCCATTTTTACCGCTGTGCGTGGTGGCGATCCGGCGGTTGCATCTTTGGGCGGCAAGCGTTATGTGATGGTGTATGTGACACCGAAGCGGCGTTGAGTTTGGTTTGGGGTTTTAACATCGATCAATAGGATGAACAAGATAAAAACAATTTCAGCTTGCCTTGTTTGTTTGTGACGTGACCTACTAAAAGTGTGAAGTGACCCCCTAAAAATGGAGTCACTTCAATATTGTTGACTCATGATTTAAGTCAAGCTTATTGACTCACTCAAACCTCGGCGATACCACAATTTCAGCCACCGCCGACGCCACCGAGCGATTGCCAGCGAAGTCGTAAGCCCGCACGCAGTAGCCATACACATTGCCCGCCAA
>CAZLOF010000412.1:0-4810 GCA_964560745.1 uncultured Thermoflexus sp. | reverse complement strand
CCCTTGCAGCACTTGCATCACATCTAACCCCGATTTGCTGTCGAGGTTGCCGGTGGGTTCATCGGCAAAAATAATGGGCGGGTTGTTGACCAAAGCGCGGGCAATGGCAACGCGCTGTTGTTGCCCACCCGACATTTGCCCGGGTTTGTGGGCAAAACGATGTGCCAACCCCACCTGATCAAGCAGCGCCTGCGCCCGTTTCTGGCGTTCACGCGCTGGCACGCCCGCAAAAATCATCGGTAGCTCGACTTTTTGTTGGGCGGTCATGCTTGAAATGAGGTTGAAGCCCTGAAAGACGAAGCCGACATCTTGCCGTCGATAGCTGGCCAGTTCGTTTTCGTCGAGCAGGGCAATGTTTTTGCCCTGCACCCAAATCTCGCCACTGCTGGGGCGGTCCATGCCGCTTAATACATACAGCAAGGTGCTTTTGCCCGACCCCGATGACCCTGTGATGCCCAAAAATTCGCCCGTTTGCACCGTAATATCTACGCCGTCAAGGGCACGCACAACGTCATCACCCAAAATAAATTGGCGGGTGATGGCGCGGCCATAGATGATCGGGTCGCTCATAACCGACAATTAACCCAGCGCCCCAATCAACATGGGCACGGCCGTAAATAGGGCAAAGAGCAATACAATGACGGCAACCGTGACGATCGCTTGGCGTAAGCGCAGCCGCGCAATCACCATCATGCCGATGACGATGAGGGCCAAATGCCAAATTTGAAAGACATCGGCATAGGCCAACAGTGCTCGCAAAAATGCGGTCGTGAATGAGGTGCTGTTTTCGGCGGTGAGGGTGATTAAGCCTGAAAGCCCAGCTTGCCCAAGGGTGTCGGTGCTGGCCCCAAGCAGCAAATAGAGCAACTGCCCAAGCCCACGCAAGGCCAGTGGCAAGGCTGCCGTTAGCATCAGCTTAAACAAAATGCCAAAGGTGGCGCGCCCGCCGCCGATGGCGCTGCCGAGCATGAGCGCCAACCCCCACACCGACCACAACAACAATTGCCCAGCAAAGCCAGCAGCGGCGCTTAAAATGGGAATAGCTTGGGTTGGAATAATGCTAGGTAATGCCAGCGACCCAAGTTGTGAAAGTGAGCCTAAGGCTCCCGAGGGTGTGGCTTGCGCGGTTCGTTGGTTGGGGGTGCGGGCCGCCGCATTGCCCCCAAAATTGGGTGCAGCATTATTTTGATTTTGTCCACCGGTAGTTGGGGCATTCCCAAAGTTGGGGGTTTGGCCTTGGGGGCGGGCTGTTTGTTGTTGGGCGCGTTGGGCGCTAAAGGCAGCCGCGCTGCTTTGCCGCCGTCCACTGCTCAGCGCCGCTGGCATAATGATAAGCAGGGCCAGTAAGGCCAACAAAACCCACCACACCCAGCGCGATTGTTGCGGCAAGGCAGCAAATGCGGCTTTGGGGCGGCGTAGCACATTGACAAAATAAGCCATGCCGCTGGGTTCATTGGTACGCGGGGCACTCATATCTAAGGTCATAACGCTCCTTTGCACACGCTTTGGTTAAATTTAACCTGAGTGTGTGCTGAGTAACATTTTATGACATGTCGGCGGCTTGAACGTAAAAATTTTGCAAAAATCGGGAGGATGGGCGGGGCAGTGATCTGTGTATCAATATCCTTTCTGGCGTTTTCGACCGTCTCCGTCATACCTTCACGTATCGTAAAAGGATATAGGTGTCCGTTGCCAGACCTGCTGCCTGGACCAGGTAGCCAGTTTTCTGTTACTTGTTCGGAATGTTCTCAATGATCCGACGTTTGTTCTTGTGAAATACTTCGGCTTCCCTACGCCAATGGCTTAGGTGACCTTCTACCATCAGCTTTCTAGTTGCTTGATCACCGATCATTCTTCGGATGTGTCTCTCATCACCCATCTGCCACAAAACCGCTTCTATCATCTCGATCAACTCAGTTGTAAGCGAGATTCCATACTCTGAACACAACAGTTTCAACCGTCGATTTCTATTTGAGATATCTTTCTCAGCATACGGAATCTGGTCGGCGCTATTCAGCGACAACGGGGTTAACCAATATGCAGCATAAGCCACATCTCTCAGGCGAGGCCCCGGCCCCGCGAGGTCAAAATCAATGATTCCTATGGCTCGCTTTTCAGCATAGACGAGGTTATAAAGCCCAAAATCGTTGTGACAGATAACCTCGTGCTTTGTGACATCAGGATACACAAACGCCCAGTTATTAATATCTGCCCGAAAATCAACGGTGTAATCGTGATACTGGCGAAGAAGTTGGGCTGCTGAGATGAGAGACTCATCATTTTCCCAAGCAAAGGTTGGGATTCCGACTTGCCCTTCTAGGAACGACAAAATCTCGCGATTCTTTTCGTCATAGCCAAGAAATCGGGGACTGCCGTCAAACCCTTTTGCCGCCAAGTGCTGTAATAACTTGTGGATCGAATGGCTTGAGGGTGAGGGATTACGCCGAACCGTATTGCCAATACGACAAACGCCAGCATTGACATTTCCACCGGATAATGGGATTTCGTCGTCAGTCATGGATCATAGAATACCATTGGCTACAAGGAATCTTGCGCCGCCCCCCGCTCGTTTGGTAGACAAAATGAACAAGTTCCCGCGTAATCGCGTCAAACCCCACAATAAAACATTATGCCCAAAATTGAGAAGCCGCCTAACCCGAATGCAACAACGCCAAGGCCACATTAGCCGCCCACGCGATGCCGCGAAACTCGCCACTACGCACTGCCGCCAACACCTCGGCGCGGCTGAGGCGTATCAGCGTTTGTTCTTCGAGATCGCCACCGCTGGGGGCGGCAACTTGGCGCGCCCCACGCGCCAAAAACAACGACCCCATCCCGGCCCCACGATTGGCATCGATGCGATAACAGCCAAGGTCCACCCATTCACTGGCTTCACAGCCCATCTCTTCCATCAATTCACGTTTGGCGGCGGTCAGCGGGTCTTCATTTGGCTCGATATAGCCGCCAATCGGCGCGAGTGAGATGCGGTCGAAGCCATATTTCCATTGGCGAAAAAACTGAAAGCTGCCGTCGGCCATTTCAACCACCACATTGATAAAGTCGGGCGTGGTGACCCATGTCCAATCGGGGATGATTTTGCCGTTGGGCAGTTCGATGACATGTTTTTCGACCACCAGCCAAGGGGCTGAATCGAGCGCAACGGTGCGGGAATGGGTTTTCCAAGGGTGCATGGGGGTATTTTACTGTGGCAAATTTTAGCTGCGTTGTAGCACAATCAACATCGCCCCAATGACCATGACGCTGCCGCCAACCAAGCGTTGCAGCACCTGCCCCTCTTTAAAAAACTGATGCCCAAGCAAAACGCTGATGAGGGCGGAGGTTTGAAAAAGCGCCAAGGCATAGCTTACTTGCATACCATCGAAGGCGACGAGGGTGGTGTATTGCATCAGCCCAACCATGAGGGCGAGTGCTATGTAATGCCATTTTTGCTGAATGAGGGTGCTGAACTGTGAATGCACTGAATGCGCCATCCCAAAACGCAAGATGGGCAGTGACACCAGAAACCCCAACGCGCACCACAAAATAAAGGTGATGAGAGGGGATGAGAGTGTGATACAGCGTTTAAGAAAGACGGCCTCAAGCGCCGAGCATAACAGGGCCGCCAAACGCAATTGCACCCCGTGATTGGCTAAAATGCCAAAACGGGCTGAGGGCTGGGTGCGGCCAAGGGCGGTGCTGCGCCCCAAAATGACATAGCTGCCTAGCAAGATACACAAGCTGCCAACTAAGCCCCATGCATTGGGCAGTTCGCCGATCAGCAATATGCTAAACCCCATGCTCACGATTGATTTATAGGCGTTGATTGGCCCCATGATCGATAGATCGCCGAGCCGCAGGGCTTGCACCAACAAGGCATTGCCGCACACGGCTAGGGTTGCCACTATCGTCATATTGAGCCAAAACCAAGCGCTTTGTTGCAAAATGGCTGATGCATGTGCCACGAGGGGCGGCAGCATGGCGAGGCTAAGCAGCGCATGAACTGCTGTAATGATGAACAGCGAATGGGCGGCGTAGCCAGTTAGTTTTTTTTGCAGTAGATTGGAAATTGGGTTGGCGAGGATGCGAATGAGGATGGCGAGGGCAAATGGCATTAGCAAAGCGGCGCGTAACTAGCGGCGCTGAGTGTGCGTCATCGGGCGTGCGCTCAGCGCTAGTGTAATTTTGATTTTGGGTTTGTAGGGCGTTTATACGGCAGGTGTAATTTCGATATAGGCGACGGTTGTGCCGCGCACTTTCCACATTAACCCAAACAAGGCTTTTTGCCAACCATATTTGCGGTTTAATATGTCATCGGCGTGCTTGCCAGCATTGGTATCTAAAATACGGGCTTGGCCTTTGGCGGCTTCGCCCAATACTTTGCCGCTGCTCGTGCATGGCTCGACCAGTACCTGCGGGTTGTTGCGAATACGTTTGATTTTGCCAGAATCATTTTGGGTGACGATAAACAATTTTTCGCCTTCTTGGGCGAACCAAACTGGGCTTGGCATGGCCTGCCCGTTTTTGCGATAGGTGGTAAGACGGGTAAACTTATGGTTTAGCAGATTTTGAAATGACATGGTTTGACAGGCGGAATCATACACGCATTCGCTTATGATTGGGGTTTACATTTGAGCACATCATTACTCGATAATTTTCAAGCTGCCGTTGACTATATCCAATCGTTGGATTATTTAAATCAACCCCAGCACACCCATCAATATGCATTTGATGCAGGCATTTTGCGGGCGCGGCATTTATTAGGTCGATTAGGCGGCGCCCCGACCACAACAACCCGTTGTGTGTTGGTGGC
>CAZLOF010000411.1:0-4812 GCA_964560745.1 uncultured Thermoflexus sp. | reverse complement strand
AATTTCCGCGCCGCCTTCGGCGGCTTCGACTTCGAGACCATTGCCGGCTGGGGCGAGGCCGAGGTGCAGCGCCTGCTGGGCGACGCCGGCATCGTCCGCCACCGCGGCAAGATCGAATCGGTCCTCAACAACGCCCGGCGCGCCTGCGAGCTGGTGCGTTCCGAAGGCTCCCTGGCGGCCTTCCTCTGGCGCCACGAGCCGCCGCACCATGCGAGGCCGTCGACATTCGACCACGCGACGTTGCGTGTCCTCGGCAAGTCGCCGGAATCGACGGCGCTGAGCAAGGATCTCAAGCGCCGCGGCTGGAGCTTCGTTGGCCCGACGACGGTCTATGCGTTCATGCAGGCGATGGGGCTGGTGAACGACCATCTCGAAGGCTGCACCATGCGGTCGGAGATCGAGCGCCAGCGGGCGGCGTTCACGAGGCCGGGGTGATGCGGTTCGAGCCGCTCCATCCTATCGCGTGAACGCCACGGCTGACGGGCGGCCCGGCAGGTCGAGGGTGGCGACGCGCGGCGGGCTCTGCGCGATGACCTTGCCCGCCCGCAGCACATAGAGCCGTGCCGCCCTGAGACGGATGGCCTCGACCGGATCCTTGGCTTCGAGAATCACCATGTCGGCCCGGCAGCCGGGCTCGAGGCCATAGCCATCGAGGCCCAGGATGCGGGCCGGCACCGAGGTCACTGCCTCGAAGCAGCGGCGCATGGCATCCTGGCTGGTGAGCTGGCCGACATGCACGGCCATGTGCGCCACCTCCAGCATGTCGCCGGATCCCAGGCTGTACCAGGGGTCCATGACGCAGTCCTGGCCCAGGGCGGCCGGAATGCCGCAGCCCCACATCTCGGCGACGCGGGTGAGGCCCCGGCGCTTGGGATAGGTGTCGTGGCGGCCCTGGATGGTGATGTTGATCAGCGGGTTGGCGATGGCCGCGACGCCGGCCTCGGCGATCAGCGGCAGCAGCTTGCTGACGTAGTAGTTGTCCATGCTGTGCATGGAGGTGAGGTGCGAGCCGGCCACCCTGCCGCCGAGGCCCAGCCGCTGCGTCTCGCAGGCCAGGGTCTCGATGTGCCGCGACATCGGATCGTCGGTCTCGTCGCAATGCAGATCGACCAGCAGGCCGCGGTCGGCGGCGATCTCGCACAACTCGGCCACCGAGCGGGCGCCGTCGGCCATCGTCCGCTCGAAATGCGGGATGCCGCCGACGACGTCGACGCCGAGATCGAGCGCCCGCAACAGGTTCTGGCGGGCGGTGCCCGAGCGGTAGAAGCCGTCCTGCGGAAAAGCCACCAGCTGCAGCGTCAGGTAGGGGGCGACACGCCGGCGGACCTCCAGCAGCCCCTCGACGCCGACCAGCCGGTCGTCGCAGACGTCGACATGGCTGCGGATCGCCTGGATCCCCTGCGCCGCCGCCATGTCGCAATAGGCCAGCGCCCGCCCGATCACCGCCTCGTGGGTCAAGAGCGGCTTCAGCTCGCCCCAGAGCTGGATGCCTTCGAGCAGGGTGCCGGAGCGGTTGAGCCGCGGCAGGCCCAGCGACAGCGTGGCATCCATGTGGAAATGACAGTCGACGAAGGGCGGCGAGACCAGCCGGCCCTGCGCGTCGATCTCCTGGCGGCCCTCGGCCGGGATGTGCGGGCCTACGGCCTGCACGATGCCGTCGGCGACGACGATGTCGATGCCTTCGCGGCCGTCCGGCAGGTTGGCGCCGCGGACGATGAGATCCGGCTGCATCCGGCGAAGGCTCCCGCTGTCTACCGCCAAGCACCTCGTGCCCGGCGCGGCCAAGCTAGGGTGCCGGGCCGCGACCGCACAAGCGCCGCGGCATTCAGGATGCGGGCTTGGCCAGCAGCGGTTCGATGGCGGCGCTGATCTCGCGGGCGTCCGGCTCCACCGAGGATGGCCAGGCCGCCACCGCCTTGCCGTCCGGTCCGATCAGGAACTTGTAGAAGTTCCAGCCCGGACCGGCGCGCTCGCCCAGCTCATGCCGCAGCCAGGCGAACAGCGGATGCGACTCCCTGCCCTTGACATGCACCTTCTCGGTCATCGGGAAGTCGACGGCGAAATTGGCGTCGCAGAAGGTCTTGATCTCGGCATTGCTGCCCGGCTCCTGGCCGCCGAAATCGTTGGAAGGCACGCCGATCAGTATCAGGCCGCGCTGGCGATAGCGCTCCCAGAGCGCCTGCAGGCCGTCGAACTGGCGGGTATAGCCGCAATAGGATGCGGTATTGACGACCAGGACCGGCCTGCCCTGCCACTGCCGCAGCGGCAGGGGCTGGCCCTCGATCGAGGTGAAGCCGAACGCGAAACCGCCGTTGTCGGCAGCCGATGCCGGCAGCACGGGAGCGGCTGCCACCAAGATCATCCCGAATATCCAAGCCAGGATATCGCGCATGTTGCGTCCCTCCGGCTAGACTGCCTTCTACCGGCACCGTTGCCGGCGCCAGTGCGGATCGACGACGTGACAGGCCTGATCATCGCCGCCTTGTGCCTGCTGGTCACCCATTTCGGCATCGCCGGCAGCAGCCTGCGGCCTCGACTGGTGGCGGCCATAGGCGAACCCGGCTACCGGGCAGTCTATTCCGTCGTCGCCCTGGCCGCCACCCTGTGGCTGGTCATGGCTTGGCGGACCGCCCCCTTCGTCGAGCTGTGGCCGGCCGGTCCGGGCGTCCGCCACCTGCCGCTCCTGGTCATGCCGGCGGCCCTGCTGCTGCTCGCCTGCGGCGTCATGCAGCGCAACCCGACGGCCATCGGCGGCGGCAGCGGCGAAGCGCGCGGCATGTTGCGGGTGACGAGGCATCCGGTGATGTGGGGCATCGGGCTCTGGGCGCTGGTCCACATCCTGGCCAACGGCGACCTCGCCGCCGCCTTGTTCTTCGCCACCTTCGCCATCCTGGCCTTCGGCGGCATGGCGACGCTCGACCGCAAATACGCGGCCCGCGACCCGGCCGGCTGGCGGCAGCTCGCTGCCTCGACCTCGAGCTTGCCCTTCAAAGCCATCCTCGACGGTCGACAGCAGCTTCGGCCGGGCGAGATCGGCTGGGCGCCCCTGGCCGTTGCCGCCGGTCTGTTCGTGCTTCTGCTGCTGCTGCACCCCTGGGTGATCGGGGTGTCGCCCCTGGGCTAGAGCATCGGCATAGCCGGAAAGGCTCTGATGCCGATTTCCTGTCGGCCGTTGGCCTACCTGAGGCTAGCCGCGAATGGCCAGCGCCACGGCCACGACCAGTCCGATGCCCAGGATCGCATAGGCGCCGCGGCGGGCCAGCCGGCGCATCCGTGGATCGGCAAGCTGGCCGCTGCCGACCCAGAGCAGGATGCTGACCATCGCCACCAGCGCGAAGATGCGGTCCTCGCTCATGGCCGGCGTTCCCGGAAGAAGTCGCGCAGGAGCAGGGCTGCCCTGGCCTCGCCGATGCCGCCATAGACCTCCGGCCGATGATGGCAGGAACTGCTGGCGAAGATCCGCGGCCCGCTCTCGACGCCGCCGGCCTTGGGATCGGCGGCGGCGAAATAGAGGCGGCGCAACCGGGCGAGGCTGACGGCGTAGGCGCACATCGGGCAGGGCTCCAGCGTCACCCAGAGCTCGCAGCCGACCAGCCGCGGCGTGCCCATGCCGGCGGCGGCACGGCGCAGCACCAGCATCTCGGCATGTGCCGTCGGATCGGCCAGTTCCAGGATGCGGTTGCCGTCGCGTGCCAGCACCTCGCCGGCGGGGCCGATCAGGACCGCGCCGACCGGCACCTCGCCACGCGCGCCGGCGGCCTCGGCTTCGGCCAGGGCCAGTTCCATGCGCGAGACCGCCGGCAAGGCTGCTAGGGTCCGTCGGCCAGGGTGACGCTGTAGGTCCGGGCGGAACCCGGCGGGTCGAGCAGTCTCGCCTCGAAGCCGGTGCTGGCGCCGGGCGCCAACGCCCGTTCGCGGGCGTCGAACAGCCCGAATTCCAGCTCGGCTCGGGATTCGTCGAGCAGGGCGACGCGCACCCGCGGCAGCACACGCTCCTGGCCGGCCGTATTGCGGATCTCGCCCGTCACCACCAGCACCGGGCGCTCGTTCTCGGTCACGCGCTCGGACGTCAGGTTGCGCAGCTCCAGACCGCTGTTCAGCACGACCCGCAGCCCGATCCTCTCGTAGAACGGGGCGAGCGCAGGCAAGGCCTCGACAACCTGGTTGCGGCCGAGATAGAGGGCTGCGATCAGCAGGACCAGTAGCGCCAACAGCAGCCAGGACACCGCCCCCACCACTCGTTCACCGGCGCCGACCGGTCGCTCGGCCAGGGGCGGCGGCAAGGGAGCCGGCGCATCCGGCGGTACCGGGACGGCGGTGTCGGCATGCGGTGCCATGTCCGCCGGCGGCAGGGCCAGGGCCGCGACATCGGCCAAGCTGTCGGAGGTGGCATGCCAACGGTTGCCGCAGGACTTGCAACGCACCGTCCGGCCTTCGGGACCGACGGCTCCGGCCGGAAGCTTATAGCGCGTGGCGCAATTGGGGCAGATCAGGATCATGCACGTCTCGCTCTAATCCATCCTGCCTTACTAGCGTATGGGTTGATTGTCATCTGGACGTGAAACCCTCGCTCGTGCCAATGTGCCGCCTTGTGATCCATGACGGGGGCCGGCTTGGGCGAGAGCGGTGCGACGATCGTTCGGCTGCAGCAGATCGGCATGCGCTACGGCGAGGCCGGTGACGTGCTCCGCGACGTGGATTTGAGCCTTCGCGTCGGCAGCTTCCATTTCCTTGTCGGGCCGAGCGGCGCCGGCAAGACATCGCTGCTGCGCCTGTTGAGTCTCTCGCATCCGCCATCGCACGGAACGATAG
>CAZLOF010000410.1:0-4822 GCA_964560745.1 uncultured Thermoflexus sp. | reverse complement strand
CACCGAGGCCAAGGGCTATCAGGCCGCCCCCGCCTATGTGCAGGGCGAAACCGTGGACGAGATCGGCGGCGGCGTCTGCCAGCCCTCCTCCACCCTGTATCTGGCCTGTCTGCGGGCCAATCTGGAAATTGTGCAGCGCTACGCCCCGAAAAAAGCGCGTCAGACCCAATCAAACCGGCAATACCCAAAACCAGCACAAATACAATGCCAAGCAAAACCAACAAAATCCGTTTCACTATTTTCATAGGCTGGATTATAGGTTAGTCGATAGCCAACAAATAAGTGAGTGAATGGATGAGTGAGTGATTTAATTTAACAATCACTTACTCACCCATTTACCCATTCATCCTACTGCGCCGGTGGCACAAAGCCGCCGGTGCGTGGCGGGGGCAATTGCCCATTGTTAAAAAAGCCATAGGCCGCACGCGCCACATCATTCATAATCGGCACAGTCGTGCCCCAATCTAATTTGTTGGCGCTGCTCAACATCACCACTAACACATAGTCGCCACCCGGCGAGCGCACAATGGCGGCATCGCCATGGTTATAGTCATCCCACGATTGACGGTGCAGCACCGTTGTATTGGGCAAAGCCAAATCGAGTAACCCAACCACCTTATTTTGCCCTACAAGATCTAAGATTTGCTCGCACTGGGCATTATTTAACTTGCCGCCAAAAACAACCGAAAAGCTGCCTACATTTTTGCGGCATTGATCGAGCGATTCAAGCAAGGCCCCCATATCAATCACGGTGCTCTGCGCATTGGTATCGAGCGAAGGCTTCAGCCCCGCGGCGGCATTGGCCGGTGTCACAATAAATACAGGGGTAAGTTGTTGGTTGAATGGCTGGGCCATAAACGTATTTTTTAGCCCAATTCGGCGAAACATATCATTAAACTGGGCCAAACCCGCGCCAACATCGCCATTTCCCAGCTTTTTTAGCACCTCATCGCCAACCGCCCTGTTATCGGTCGTAATCACTTCGGCCAATTGGGCGCGTATTTCAGGGGTTACGTTATCACCCAAACTACGATACGCCTCAACCAAAAAGGCTAATTTGAGCCAACCCCGCGCCGACACAGCCGCATTGCCATTTAAGACAAATTCTTGCCCACTGCGCAAATCTTTAATATAGATCCCAACCCCATTTGACACATCGGCCTTAATGAAGGCTGCCACCCGGTTTTGCACCAGATCGGCCAAAATCGTTGTCGAAGCGCGGCTTGCGGGAACAATATCAACAGGTAAGTCAACAGTGCGATTGTTGATGGAGACCAAAGCCGCCACAACTTGCTGCGCTGCCATTACGACATCCATCATCTGCCCATCACGAGTTTGGCTAATGCTTAATTTTGCAGCATCGGCTTTGGCATCTTGCGGAGTACGATCATATTGTTTTGAAATTGACCCCAAAAGTGTGCTCAACTTTGCATCTGAATAAAGAAACGGCAAATCAAGACGCTGCGGGGCAATATTACCCATTAACCAAGCTGGAAAACGCCCAATACCGCGTTGCTGATCAATTAATTGCTCTAATTGCAAACGTAATACCACTGGGTTAACCGAAAACTCGATCATCTCAGGGGTAACGGGGATGGTCTCGTTTTGATAACGCAAAATAATAGGCTGTTGCAATACGTTGGCGGTGCGAGAAACCGCCTCACTAACGCTAAGACCGCCAACATTAACTTCACCAATAGCCACAGTGGGCGGCAGCAAAGTGCGCGATTGGTTAAATTGCACATATTTAACCAACAACCAGCCTAATCCAACAACACAGAACAGCCCAATGAGTGGGCCAATCATGGATCTTAATGTAAGTTTTTGTTTCTTCCGCGCTACAGGCTTCATCGATTTTACAAATTTTAACAGGTAGAATCGGGCTTGTAAAACAAATCACTTGGAGTTAATTTAAATCATGGACGCAAAAGAAAGCAGCCTACAACTAATCAACCGATTCGATGCCTCGAAAGCCAAAGGTGTAAATGCCATTATTCAAATTAAGGCAACCGGCGAAGGCAACAACACCCATGCCATCATTATTAAAGATGGAAAAGCCGAAGTCGTTGATGGCCTTGTCGATAACCCCAATGCTACTATCGACGTAAGCACCCAAGATTGGGTGGCAATTAACAGCGGCGACCTCGATCCAACCATGGCCTTCATGAGCGGTAAATTGCGCATCGGGGGCGATATGGGTCTGATGATGCGCTTTCAGAGCATCTTTGGCGTATAAAAATGCAGTAGAAAATTGTAGTAGTCTAGCGCGAGGGTTAAAACCCCGCGCTGGGCATACAAAGACCGCCTTCGCGGTCTAACTTCTTAGCCACTACACATTAAATTTGTAGCCGCGCCCGGGCACGGTGTGAATATATTGCGGGCTAGCCGGATTTGGCTCGATCTTTTCACGCAATCGGCGCACCAATTGTGCTAGGCTGTCGTCGCGCACACCTGCCATAAAAGCTTTATCTTCTGACCATACCGCCCGAATAATGTCATCTTTTTGACATACCTGATTCGGGTTAGCCTGAAAATAATCCAGCAGGGCTGCCTCTTTAGCCGTAAGCTGCGAAGTATCAAACCGCGCTACCAGTTCGGTGTTTTGTGCCGGGTGTTTTAATAGAGGATGCGCATCTAGCCCACATAAACGCACCTCTTCAGGCGTGGGTTGGTCGGCCCAAAATTCTTGCACCCGTTGTTGCACCGCTGGGTGCATTAGCAGCGTGTGCAATTGCAAATCGGCCCCACCCGCATAAGCCTCGGCAATGGCCTTGAGCAACGATGGGTATCGGCGCGAAAACGACAGCATTTGCTCAGTGATCTCACTCCCCCAAACCTGTTCGCGGCGGGCGGCAAAACGCTGCACATTCCAGCGGGCATCGCTTTCGCTTAGCGCCCCTAGCCAAATGGTGTTGGCATAAAACAACTCAGCCAATTCAGAATGGCTTTTGAGCGCATGACGCATCGAAAGCACATAAGTCAGCTTAAATTTGTGGGCATCGCGCAAGGCGCGTAACGGGTTGGCAATGGCTAGATTTTCATCGCCAAAAACATCAAACCGATCAAACAATAATGTCAAACGTGGATGTTGGGTCAAATAGCTTGAAACCGTAGCATCCAATGCATCGAACGAATCGACGGCAGCCACACTTTGGCTAGGGTCGATCACTCGGCGAATGAGGTTAAGCAAGGCCTCGATGTTGCGCTGCCCGAGGCGGTTGCAATCGATCAACACAATCGGGTGGGTTGAATTTGAAACCCGATTTGCCAAAAAGCCAAGCACGTTGCTCTTGCCCGCGCCGCTCAATCCCAACAATGCTACACAATCGCCCGCCCGCGTGGCACGCACAATCGTTTGCACTTCGCGCTCACGATAATTAACTGGATATTCATCCCAAACTGACATAACATCAGTTATACCGCATTTTCAATAATCAAAGTGGCGGTGTAAAGGTTGAATTGGATTTTTTTGCCTGCGATTGGGGTCGGCGACAACGAATTGAGCTTAACAACGTAAGCGCTAGGCATCCCAACTTTGCCCTTCATGCCCGGAATAACAACGGTATTGGGGCCTTTGTTTGTATTGAGCGTTACAGTTTTGCTGCGCGTGCCCACCTGAAAACACAAAACAACTTGGGCATTGCCCGCAGAAATACATTGAACATCGGTAGGACATCGGGTGTCATTACATACATTCACCAACGTTATTTTCATGCCTCTATCACGGGTCCAGCCCGATTTTCGCATTCTCACCCCAAATTCAATTTGTGAGGGCACTTCTGCATTAGCAACTTGGGCCTGCTCACTTGCCATTGCCAAATTCATATGCATTGCAAATGGGCTAAATACAGCTAAGCTCGCTAATGATTTAATCAATAATCGTCGATTCATAACGGCATTGTAGCCATACAAAAAACAGCGTCAAGTACGATTAAAAATAGGTTTTTGAGCTTATTGATGCATACATCATCCTTATGGCTATTTCCATGTATCACCACCCATGTTTGCATCAAATCTAATCGTAATCATATTGAAGTTTAAATCGATCTTGCCCATGTCACATTAGCAGATACAAACAAGTTTTCACCAACCCAAGCCAGCAATACTATACTATTGTATATTGGCATATAAATTAAAAGTCACAGCAATTACCCAAAAATTCAAACGACTGGTCTATTAAGAGGTGAAAAATGAATATAAAAAAATTATTGCATGGGATTGGGATTGTGAGCATTGCAGGCTCAATCCTATTAACCAACGCGAATATCGCAGCGGCGGCGGGGTGTTATGGTATTGGGTGCAAAGGTCGTGATCCGCAATTGATGGGATGTTGGCGCGATGCCAAAACCGTTGGCCTATCGCCACAACCCGGCACCGCCAGCGCGGGTTGGCAAGAAATTGTTGAGCTAAGATATTCAAAAGCCTGTGGCACACAATGGTCGCGGGTAACGAGCCGGTTAAGCGCCAAAGACATTTCTTATACAAATGCCTATGTTTTTGACAACCCAACCATGACGCGCGTCACCCGATATGGCATCTATGCTCAAACAGTATGGAGCAAAATGTGGCCAGCCACGACCGACATCGGCCAAGCTTGTGGTAATTCGGTGAGCAAGAGCGACCCAAGTTATAAACCCACCCATTGCGTTGCGCCAACCCCCGCGCCATAATATCTGGGGCGATGTCACCCATATATTTTCAGATGGGCAATGCCCCTAAATTTACGAAAAGCGCTGGGAGATACTACAGCCATTAGAAATGGCACGCTGGGCATACGAAACCTGCCTTAGCAGGCTAAGAATTTAGACCGCGAAGGCGGTCT
>CAZLOF010000409.1:0-4823 GCA_964560745.1 uncultured Thermoflexus sp. | reverse complement strand
TTTTTTTATTATAATTATAGTCAAAAAAATAAAAAAAACCGCGCGGGGGCGAGGGGCCCAAAAATAAATTTTTTTCCCCGCCCTGCCCCCCTTCGCGTTTCAATTTAACAAAATCTGTTTGACGGGCCCTTAACCCTTAACGCTTGGCTCTTGGTTCTTGACTCTTAGCTCTCCTTTATTGCAAACTATGCAACAAATTCACTTTTACGGTCGATTCAGAAATCCCGCCATTTTGGTCATGGCGCGTCACTTTAATCGTGTATTGCCCTTCGGCGTAATTTGATGAATACCAAGTCGCAATCGTGCCATTGGGGATCGGAGTGGCAATATCAGGGCTAATCGGCTGCCAATTATTGCTATTGCCCGGCGCAATCGATACACTGTAATAAGCAAAATCCACGCCCCATACACTGCCCAAAATAGGCACCACCCCGCGTGAAGCTACATCTGATACCGTTGTGCCATTACCCGGAAAGGCAATTAGTGTGCTGCCAGGGCCAGCCACACCCGGCTTGGCCACAGCCCCAATACCACCCGGCACGCCCGGCACAGCCACAACCCCAGCTGTTCCAGGGTTGCTTCGGCTATCTAATACATCGCGCGTGCTCAATTGTGGGAACAATTCACGCACATCTCTCCCCTGTGTCTTAAACCATTCCAGCGCCTCATCTGGGAACCGATAAACGGTGCGATATTCAATCTGCTCCGGTGATGTCTCAATCGTCGCTGGGCGACCCGTCACACGATCATACGGCACACTATCTACCATCGATGTCGCTCGGCTCGGCTCTAAGCCACGAATAAATAATTCTTTGGCGGTTGGACACCCCGTATTGCCGGGCAACATGCCATCCACCGCACACACATATTGATCGGTGATACCGGGCGGGCGCTCAAAATTTTCAATCGCCAAATCGGTGTGCAACATTTCCATCACATCATGCCAGATGGGTGCTGCGCCAGTCAAACCGGTCACAGTTTTATCCATTGGGGTCGCATCAGTATTGCCAACCCACACCCCCACTATATATTGTGGGGTATAACCTATGGTCCAGTTGTCACGGTTATCGTTGGTGGTGCCGGTTTTTACTGCGGCTGGGCGCTTGCGTTTTAATTCTAATGCGTTGCTGGGGCCAAACGCCGGCACACGTGCCTCATTGTCCGACAACATATTGGTCATCAAATAAGTTAATTGTGGGCTATTTGGCCCCAACATGTTTGGAATACGATTGGGCGTATATTTATAAATTTGTCGCCCATTGGCATCCACAATCTCTAAAATAACCGCCGGATCAAGCTTGCGATACCCACGCCGTTGGAGCGGTTGTGGGCGAGGTGCACCCACCATCGCACCTCCATTCGCAAAGGTTGAATACACATACGCCATGTCTAATAGCTTCACTTCGCCGCCACCCAAGGTTAGTGATAAACCATAACGCTCTAAACCAGCCCCAAGGTCATTAATACCAAGCAAATGCGCCAACCGCAATACACTCGGAATCCCCGCCATTTGCAATGCCTTCACCGCTGGAATATTGTATGAATTTGCCAATGCTGAACGCATCCTCACTGGCCCGTGAAACTTGTCATCATAATTTTTGGGGGCAAAGGCATGATTTGGAAACCGCTCACCCGTCGCAAAAGTGGTCGCCACATCCCAAAACAATGTCGATGGCGTTGCTGAACCCTGTCGCATTAACTCTAAATAAGTGATGGGCTTGAATGATGACCCCGGCTGCCGCAAGCCCGTCGCCACATTAAATTTGCCATCAATTTTGTCATTGTAGTAATCAAGACTACCCACCATCGATAATAATTCGCCAGTAACGGTATCGATCACCACCACTGCCGCATTATTGGCATTTTTTTTGTCAGCCTGCAAACGTGCCACCTTCTCATTTGCAATTTTGCGAACTTCCTCATCTAAATTAAAATCGAGCGAGGTCTTAATACGCAAGCCACGTCGATACACCATATCGGTGGCTTCTTGCTCGCTAATCCGCAAATGATCGGCTAACAAATCTACCACCGTATCACGCGCATAAAAGGTGAAATGTGGCGCAAAAATATTAAAACGCCCATCACGATTGGCATAACGCAATGATTCATTTTTAGCGGCCACAATTTGTTCTTCGGTCACATTTTGGCAAGCCAATTGTTTGCTTTGCAGCCGCTCCAACATTTGGTCTAACACCAATTCTTGGCGATCTTTGGCCAACACTGGGTTGTCGAATGGATTAAGACGTGGAAACTGTGGCACCGCCGATAACATTGCAGCCTCGGCCAAGCTCACATCTTTGGCGCGTTTACCAAAATAAATACGCGCCGCCGACTCTACCCCATAGGCCAAACTGCCATAATTATTGGTATTCAAATACCACTCTAAAATCTGATTTTTACTATAACGGCGGCTGACCTCACTGGCTAAAATAATTTCCCTGATCTTGCGGCCATAATCTTGTTTATAGCGATCTTCGGGCGCAATCATGACATTTTTAATCAATTGCTGTGTAATTCCAGACCCGCCTTGCACCGAATCGCCGCGTAAATTTGAAATGAAGGCACGAACAATCCCCCGAAAATCAAAACCGGGGTTTTCATAAAATGTTTTGTCTTCGATGGCAACTGTCGCGCAGGCCAATAAAGGCGATATTTCACGAAACGGAACCCATTGACGATCGCCAGCATTAGGGTCAATCACCTCATAAATCAGTTTGCCATTACGGTCAAACATCTTGGTGGTCTGAAAATTGTCTTCAACTTGCGTAATTTGGCTAGGGTCTGGCAAATCAAAGGTGTTTTGCAAAAAATAACCATAGGCCGTTGCGGCTGAGGTTGCGGTAATGCCCAATAAGACGGCAACTTGTGAGAGCACCACCGCTAACGCAATTAGCATCCATTGCCGAAAACGATTTACGCTGCTTTTACGTATCCGTTCCCGACGGTGGTGTCGCATACGAACAAGGTGTGGCGTTATCATCGAATAAGTATAAAGATCAGCCGATAAATGTTGCATCCATCGAAGGATGGAATTTGTATGCGATATAAGCGCAAAAATTTACCAAATAAGACGTATTGCCGAAATCACAATATCGCTATTCCTGTAAGGAATAGCGATATTGTGATTTCGGCGAAAATCCTACTCATCTGTGAAAAGATACGTTAAAACATACAATTGCAAAGTCTATTTTAACAGTTCACTTAGCGCATTTTCTAAGTCCATTCGATACTAACTCTTGAATCGAGGCTTCATTCGGCGATACCTCTGCCGCCTTATTAAAGGCGTCAACAGCTCGCGGACAATTACCCATTAATTGATTGGCAAAACCCAAATAAATATAATCGTTCGCGCCTAATTTTTGATTATTTTGTTCGGTAATGGAAATAGCGCGGGTAATATCGGCAATCGTATCTTCATAGCGCCGCCCTTGAAAATGCACCACCCCCAAGCGAGTCCAAGCCGTGTGTCGATTGGGGTCTAAACGAGTCGCTTCTTCAAGCGCCAAACGGGCTTTATCAAATTCGCCAATGCCAATATAAGCGGAACCAAGCCGCTCGTGGGCTTCGGCATTATCTTTATCGAGCTTAATCGCCCGTTCAAAATATTCAATTGCGCGTGATGCATTGCCAGCACCAGTATAGGTACGCCCGATGGCGATGATCACATGCACCAATTGTGGGCCAATTTCTAAAGCTTGCCCATAATAATAAAGGGCTTCGTTATATTCGCCTTCAAGCTCGCGCACATACCCCATATTACGTAAAGCATCAATACGGGCATCGCTATTTGGGCGCGAAAGATCAATGGCTTTTTGGGCTGAGGTGCGAGCATTGCGAAAATCACCACCATCAGCTTGGGCTTCAGCCAAATAAGCATAAGCAATTGGGTTGCTTGGGTCGAGTGCAACCGCAGCCTGACACTCTTTTACAGCCTGTGACACGCGCCCCAGCCAATCCATCGCCATGCAATTGACCGCCCGTAAATCAACATCGTTAGGATAAGTTTGCAAAACACGCTGCAAACGTTGCTCCACCCGATTGGCTTGACCAGTCAACACCAGCAACCGCGCCAACCGAAAAGTTAAGACAGGGTCATTGGGTTTGCGGCGCAATGCTTGATCATAAAGGTCAATAGCTTTACGATATTCGCCGCGAAAATAGGCTGCATAAGCATCGTCGGCAAAACCTTCAACACTGCGGGTAGGGGTAACACTGGGTAATGGCGTTGCCCGCACAACACTGGCCCCAAGGCTATTGCCAAGGCGCTGTTGCACTAAAAAATACACCGCAATTAACCCAGCGCCCATTAACATGAGCGCCAGCCATGCTACTGTTGCCGCTGTATTTGCTCGCCGTCGATACACATGCAAGATGATAACAGAGTCAGCTCTGCATCACTGCAAAAAACGTGGCATATAAAACAAACAAGGGGGCAGCCGTGCGCTACCCCCTTGTCTTTATTGTGAATGACCGTTGCGAAGACTCTCTATCATTCCCTCAAGCACTTTCTCAACTGCCATCGTATGACTGTCATAACCATGCGTTTGGAAATATTCCGAATCGCAAGACCATTTGCCATGATCATAAGTAACGACGTGTTCGCCATTATCACCACGCACCGCCACCTGAAAATTCAGAAAGCGAAAGCGATCCGGCTCACCAGCATAGCGTGTTGCTTTTTCTACTTTTCCGATTAAGCTAGAGTCCATCATATACAAAAATTGTATCCATCGAAAGATGGATGTCAACTGTAAAATTACTTTTTTATGCAATTTTGCACTTAGACCTCAAGTTTTTAATGAACATGCTTTGCGAATTTGTCC
>CAZLOF010000408.1:0-4833 GCA_964560745.1 uncultured Thermoflexus sp. | reverse complement strand
GGGTTGTGAGCGTGAATTTGAGCGAAGACGGCCTCAATCACCTCGACGGGTGAGCATTGTTTGCGGCGTATAGCTTGAGCCAGCTCGGTGGCGGGCAAAAAGGCAATGGTTGACATAATGGCTGATTTGATTCTCGGACAACGAATAATGTAATTGTAGATCGTAATTCTTGGGTGATAATGTGAACTTATGATGATACATTCGGCCAGTGGTACTGCCTGTAGCAATATTGCATTGATTAAATATTGGGGCAATCGAGATGAGGCATTACGCTTGCCAGTCAACCCTTCGATCTCATTTAATTTGCAAGCCTTGTTTAGCACCACCGAAGTCGTATTTGACCCGACGGGCAAGCACGATGCGGTGATGATTGATGAACAGCAGGCGGCCCCCAGTGCTGCTCAGCGTGTAAGCCAGCACCTTGATTTGATTTGGCGAAGCGCTCATTTTGCTGCTGCCAGCCCGCGTCCAGCGGCGCGCGTGATATCGACCAATAATTTTCCGATGGGCGCGGGGATCGCGTCATCGGCCAGTGCGTTTGCGGCGCTGACGATGGCGGCTTGCGCAGCCCTAAAATTGAACAAGACCGAGGCCGAGTTGTCGGCATTGGCGCGGCAGGGCAGCGGCAGCGCTAGCCGTAGCGTGCCTAGTGGGTTTGTGGCGTGGCAAGATGCCCATGCTTATAGTATTGCCCCGCCAGCGCATTGGAATTTAGTAGATGTGATTGGGGTGGTTTCGACTGGGCATAAAAAAACAGGCAGCACCGAAGGCCATGCACTTGCGCCGACCTCGCCCTTGCAAATAGCGCGGGTGGCCGACACCCAGCGCCGTTTTGATTTGTGTCAAAAGGCGGTGCTTGAGCGTGATTTTGCCCTGTTGGCAGAGGTGATGGAGCAAGATGCCTTGATGATGCACGGGGTCATGATGACCTCACACCCCTCGCTAATGTATTTATTGCCGGGGTCGCTTGCGATTATGCATGCGGTGCGTGAATTGCGTGGGCAGGGTGTGCCGGTGGCCTTTACCATTGATGCAGGCCCCAATATTCATTGTATTTGTGAATCTGGGGCGGCTGATCAGGTGGTAACGGTGTTGCGTGGCCTCAATGGTGTCAATGATGTGTTGGTAAGCGGTGTTGGTGGGGCTGCGTTGGCAGGGCTGCCAAGGCCGAAGCATAATAATTAAAATGATTAACCTTCAATCTCCCAACGCGGTTGGCTTTAGCGCCAAACGCCTCGAACGGATTAAGCCGGTAATGCAATCCTATGTGGATAACGCTGGCTACGCCGGCATTGTAACGATGCTAGCGCGGCGCGGGCAGGTGATTTATTTTGATAAAGTGGGCTGGCAAGACCGAGAAAATAAGGTGCCGATGGGGTTAGATGTCATTTTTCGCATCTATTCGATGACCAAACCCATTATTTGCACTGCCCTCATGCTGTTGCACGAAGAAGGGCGTTTTCAATTGGCCGACCCGCTGGCTAAATTTTTGCCAGCCTTTGGTAAAGTAAAGGTGTTGGTGAATGACACCAGCGCCGGATGGAAAGAAGTCGCGCCGATTCGCCCGATCACGGTTGGCGATTTATTTACCCATACGGCGGGGCTTACCTACAATTTTCTCGAAGATTCGCCGGTTGGCGAACAATATCGGCAGGCCAATCTGATGGGCGATGGGCAATCGACCCTTCAGCAGGTGATTGCCGAGCTAGCGCGTTTTCCGTTGGCTTTTCAGCCCGGCACAAAATGGCATTACAGCATGTCGATCGATGTCTTGGCGCATTTGATCGAGGTCATTTCTGGGCAAGCGTTGCAAGATTTTTTGCAGACCCGTTTTTTTGACCCCCTAGGCATGGTCGATACCGCGTTTCAAGTTCCTGACAACAAACGTCATCGGTTGGCGGCGATGTATGGGCACCCTGATATTGCCCAAAATAAATTTAGCGATATTTTGGCGGCATGGATGGCCGGTAAGAATGGGCGACAGGAGGTCGAGGCGACATATCCCTCTGACAATGCCCCACATTTTGCGCGGGGTGGGCATGGCTTGTTTTCAACCGCCGCCGACTATATGCGTTTCGCCCAAATGTTGCTGAATCGCGGCAAACTAGATGGGGTGCGGCTTTTGGCCCCCAAGACCATCGATTTTATGCATATGAACCATTTGCCCGCCAAGCTGTTGCCGTTTGAAATTAACGGTATTCCACGGGCCGGTTATGGGTTTGGGCTGGGGTCGCGGGTATTGTTGAATGTGGCTGAGTCGGGCTTAACTGGCTCGGTGGGTGAGTATGGCTGGGCGGGAGCCGCCCGCACCCATTATTGGGTTGACCCACAAGAAGAAGTGATCGGCGTGATGATGGCCCAGTTCATGATTGGGGTCGATTTTCTGGACAAGGATTTTCAGACCTTGGCGTATCAGGCGATGGTGGAGTGAGGATTGGGGATTAAGGAATGAGGGTTTGATTTTGGCATTGCCCAAATTTAATCAAGCCCTCAATATTTATCTGTATGCTGTATCTTGATTGCAAGCCTTCATCATAACGCCTTTAGGTGGCATTGAGATGGCATTGGCAAAAATAGCGCCAAAAATATTGGTATTTGGATTCCATGCGTGATCTTTCAGCGAAATGTAGCGATATCCTAAGCGGGTTAAGTGCAAGATGGCTGGGACTTTTACCCGTGTATTTTCGTTGAAGGCCATTATGTGTGATTGTAATTCAGACTAGGCTTTTTGGCATGGCAAAAATACCCTTTTGCAACATTGGTTTTTATATATTTTCAGCTTTTTTATGTATAATGCTAAGTGATTCCTAAACCTGTTTAGTAAATAGTTTTACTTCAAAGGGGTTTAGATTTTTTTTAAGAGCGATCTAAATCGTTTTAGTATTCTAAAAATTAAACTTTAGGACAACATAATGGCACACCGACCTTTTTTACCAGCGATCAATTTATTAATTATGGTTGCATTGATGACCTCAGGGCTGCTTAGCAATGCTCGTGTGGCCCATGCTTCGGGTGAAGCAGTGCGTGGCGAGTTAAATGGTTGGGGATCGTGGACAATGTCAAGCAGTTTGGGTGGGACATATATATATTCTTCTGGTCAAGTGACCGCCGCCTCTGATTCGGTGAGTCAATTTAAGTTTTACAAAGATTCTAACGCTTGGTATGGGAATGGCAGTGCTGTCACATTTGGGCAAATCGCCAGCGGATTTAGCACCAGTGGTGGCGACTCCTCATTTAACCATACACAAAATAAATATTACGTCTTTAAATGGAATGGTGGTTCTAACGGCGTGGTGTTTCAATTTAGCAGCGCCCCATCTAGTATTGCCAGTGTTACTCGTAACCCGTCATCGCCCAGTAGCACAGATTCGGTTATTGTGACCGCAACCCTCAGCGTTGTCATGCCAAGCGAGCAGGCGGTGTGGTTGCGCTATACCACCAATAGCTTCTCCACCTCAACTGTGGTGAAGTTAACCGGCAGCGGCACGACCTATACGACGACAATTCCGGCCCAAAGCGCGGGCACAACGGTGATTTATTACGCCTTTACTTCTGGCAACGTAAGCAGCATCACAGCCAGCGATGCCGACTTGATGACGATTAACTATGATACCAACGGCGGCAGCAACTATAGCTATGTGGTGGCCTCGGCCCCCGCGCCGATCACGCCAGTGGATGCCAAAGCCTTGTGGATTGGCCAAAGCACGATTGCATGGAATGGCGCTGCGGCGACGAGCTATAAATTGTTGTATGACCCTGACGGTGGCTTGATGAACACCGCCGAATCAACCGCTTATACGGATGGGACGAGCGCCGGATACATTAACCTGACCGCTAGCGGCACGGTAAATGGGGCAAGCTACCCCAAGAACCCGAATGCCAATGGCATGATTCAACTGACTTTGCCGGGCGGCGTGACCTCCGACCAGATCAAGACGCTGCTAAAGGGGCAAGTGGTGGTGGCGAGCTATGACGGCAGCAATACCCGCATTGCTTCGACCAAAGTGCAAATACAGGGGGTGTTAGATGCGTTATATGCCAGCGGGGCACGGGCACAAATCCTAGGCGTGACCTATGCCAGCGGCGCACCGACAGCTAAATTATGGGCACCCACCGCCAAGAGCGTGACGTTGCGGCGTTATGCTGACAGCAGCACCAGCACCTACACCAGCCACGCCATGACGCTCGATAGCACAAGCGGGGTATGGAGTGTGACTGGCGATTCGTCGTGGGATCGGCAGTTTTATCTTTTTGATGTGCAAGTGTATGTGCCATCGACCGATCAGGTGACGAATAACGTTGTAACTGATCCTTATGCGGTCTCGCTTTCGGCAGATGGCGCGGCGGCGGGCGATGTGCGCAGCCAGTTTGTCAATTTGAGCGATGCTGATTTGAAGCCAAGCGGCTGGGATGGCGTGAGCAAACCCGCCTTGAGTGCGCCCGAAGACATTGCAATTTATGAGTTGCATGTGCGTGACTTTAGCATTAGCGATAGTAGCGTGAGCACAGCGGCGCATCGTGGCACATTCAAGGCATTCAGCTACGATGGCAACGGCGGGCGTGGGTTGTCGAACGGTATGAATCACCTTAAGCAATTGCAACAAGCCGGATTGACGCATATCCATTTGCTGCCGGTGTTTGATATTGCCACTGTGACCGAGAAAGTAGCCGAACGCACCGAGCCGAGCTTTAGCTTTAACGCGGCGACCGACCGCGCCTCTAGCACGCCGCAAAGTGCTATTAGCACCACCCGCTACACCGACGGCTTCAATTGGGGCTACGACCCCTATCATTATGGCGTGCCGGAAGGCAGCTATGCCACCGATCCAGATG
>CAZLOF010000407.1:0-4848 GCA_964560745.1 uncultured Thermoflexus sp. | reverse complement strand
CAAGGGATATAGTGCAATCGGCATATCGTATTTGGGGAAAAAATTTATCTGGACAACTATATCTGGGTATGACCCCTTGACATTTTTTGATAAACGGTGTATATTAACACCGTTAATATACACCGTTTACTAAAAATGATCAAGCGTAACCCGAAGACCCATCAATCGAATTTACAAGATGCGATTAAAGCGACGGCATGGCAACAAATTGCCGAATATGGCGCACCTGCACTCTCGTTGCGGGCAATTGCCCGTGAGCTAAATATCACTGCACCAGCCATCTACAATTATTTTGCCGATCGTGATGCCTTGGTGACAGCGCTTGTTATCGATGCCTATACCTCATTTGGCGATTCACAACTCGCGTCGTTAGAAACGGTGGCGGTTGATGACCATGCCAATCGCCTCAAAGCCATTGGTTTGGCCTATCGCGCTTGGGCGCATCGTTACACACAGCGCTATTTGCTGATCTTTAGCACGCCCATACCGGGCTATACGCCATCCATCGACCAAATTGGGCCGTCGTCGGCGCGGTCTATTCGCCCGCTCTTTAGCGTGGTCGAAGCCATGCGGGTGGTGGGGCGGTTGAATGATGCGGCATATCGCCCCATTCAACCCGCTTATGAAGCCCATTTTGAGCAATGGCGTGCTTATTTTGATCAGGTTCACCCCTTTACCCATTTTGTCGCCATGACCATTTGGTCGCGTGTGCATGGTTTTGTGTCGCTTGAAATCAATGGGCATTTTCCGCCCTTTGGCGAAAATGGGGATGGTTTGTATTTGTCGGAAATTGACGCAATTCAGCGCCAATTTTTGCATAAAGTCAGTTAATCATTGGGCCTTTAAAAATTTTGGAGAAATAAAATGAAAAATAATATCGTTCGTATGCATTGGCGGTGGGGGTTGTTGGCGTTTTTTGCGATTTCGGTTGGAATCGCCGCCATCGCACCCTATGCTACATTAAATCTGGCCAATTTCAATAATGCCACTGCGCGTTATGCCAACGAAAGCAACGTTAAATATGTGGGCTTGTTTGTTCATGCCTTTGCCAGCGGGGTCGCACTTTTGTTGGGTCCGTTCCAATTTCTGAATGGCTTACGCGCCCGCAGACCGCTGTTGCATCGTTGGCTGGGGCGGGTTTATATGCTTGGCATTGTGTTGGGGGGGCTGTCGGCCTTTGTGATTGCGCCGGGCATCATTTCGGGCTTGGCGGGTGAAATTGGGTTGATAACCTTGGCCGGATTATGGCTATGGACGGGCTATAAAGCCTACAGCACCATTCGAGCCGGGGATGTGGAGAGTCATCGCCAATGGATGATTCGCAATTATGCGCTGACGTTTGCCGCTGCCACCTTGCGTTTATGGCTTGGGGTGCTCATCGCCAGCCAATTGCCGATGCTGCAAAGCAAGTATGGCGGTCATTTTGATGCTTTATTTACCGAGGTTTATCGCGTGGTCATGTGGTTGGCATGGGTTCCCAACTTGATTATTGCTGAATGGCTGTTGATTCGGCGGCCCAGCCTCAAAGAACACAAGCTTCACGCCTCGGCCATAATACCCCCCCAATGACAACCCAATCATGGACACTCAGCACCGACGGGGCGCGGCGGGTCGTGGTATTTGACCCAGCGGTGGGGCTATATACCTCACATTTTAACCGCAAGAGCGGGGCCGACTTGCTGACGCAGACCCGCCCGCAACAACACTGGACACCCGAATTTGACTTTAAGTGCAATGGCGAACGAATCACCAGTTTGGGCAACCATTGGGAATTGGTGACAGTGAATGGGGCATACCCACAAGCCGATTTTGCGCCCGCCCACGCCGTGCCTTTGGTGCTGCATTTACGCCACCGCACCCGCGATTTAGACGTGATTGTGGGGTATCACAGCACGGCGGCTGGCACACGCAAAGCGTACTGGGTGCAAAATCGGTCGGCGCACCGGGTGACATTGACCCATGTGGTGATTGAAACGTTGCCCGCCGAGATTGGTGCGCCCGGCGAGTTGCTGCTAGACGCACATTATGGCGCGTTGCCGCGTGAAACCTTTTTTACCGGACGGGTAGATGATTGCGCGATTGTGTTGCGCAACCCGCGCACCGGCGATCAGGTGATTGCGTTGAACGAAGCGCCGGGCCACACCAAACGGGTGGAATCGGGAGCATGGTTTTGGCAGGGCCTGCTGCGCATCATGTATGACACCGATTTGTTCCCGCTCGAAGTCAATTTGCCGCCACAATCAGGTTGGGGCACGGCGGCGGCTCAGATTGTTTTGACAGGCGGCAACCATGATTTTGCCGATGCGCGGTGGGTGATGCCTGCTGTCGTTCAGCCATTACTGCGCAAATCCGATTATCGCGCGGCATGGCATTACAACACATGGGATCCCTTTGGCACACAGATTAACGCCGAAACCGTCATGCAGCTCATTCCCATCGCGGCCCAAATGGGGTTTGAGATTTTTACCATCGACGACGGCTGGCAAGCGCGTTATGGCGACAATGCCGTCAGCGAGGCGCGTTTTGCGGGTGGGCTAGATGGCATTTTGCAGGCGGTTGAATCGCACGGCATGAGGCTGGGGTTGTGGGCTTCGTTGGCGGTGCTAGACCGCGATTTGGCAAACAGCCCCGACTTGCGGGCGCTGCAATGCCGTGACGCGCATGGCGACATTAAACACACCATGACGGCGATGGGTGAGCAAACCGTGATGTGCCTCGCCAGCGATTATGCCGATCTGGCGGCCCAGCGGCTGATTGACTTGATCGAGCGTTATCGTTTGGCGTATGTCAAGCTCGATTTGACCACCATGTTTAATGCCTATGGCGAAGCGCCGGGCTGCCACGCGGCGGGGCATCATCATGCCAACGCCGCCGCCTCTATCAGCCAAATTTACGCCGCTATCAAACAGGTTATGGACGTAGTGTATCAACATCACCCGCAGGTGCTGATTGACCTGACGTTTGAGTTGTGGGGGCAAAAACACACCATTGATTATGGGCTGTTACGCGCCGCCGATGTGTCGTGGCTGAGTAATGTTGGTGACAACAGCCACGATGGCGCAGGCCCTCGCCAAGCCCGCACCTTGCTTTATCATCGCGCTTTGGCGATACCGGCTGACACGATGTTGATTGGCAATGTGCGGGCCGAATTGGGCGATATGCGCGAGAAATTTGCCACCGCGCTCGGCGCTTGCCCGCTGTTGCTGGGCGATTTGCGCACACTGACGGCGGCGCAAATCGGCTGGTATGGCGAGCAGATTCGCTGGCAGCGCCGCTTGCGCGACGAGGTCAATTTCACTGAGGGCTTTTTCCCGCTCGGCAACTGGCGACAACCGAGCGTGGTCGATTGGGACGGTTTTGCGCGTCTCAGCCGCGCCGGTGAGGGCATGATCGTGCTTTTTCGCAATCAAAGCTCAGTTGCGCAGGTGCAGGTTAAGCTGCCATTGCCCGGCGCGGGGCGCTATACCTTGCGGCAGATCGAAAGCGGGGCGGTCACGCACGTCAGCGCCGCCGAGTTGCGGGCCGGGCTGACGCTGGCGTTTGGCGATTGGGCGGTGTTGGTGTTTGAGGTGCGCTCTTAAGCATCTTATTGGGCATCGGCGGCATGTTTGGCTGGGGAATTTACGATTTTTAAAGCAAATCGGTTCTTTTAAATCGTTATTTGGGTCGCAGTTGACCGGTTTAATCAGCATTTTTCTGCTTGCGCTGTGGCTCAAAGCCGATATGGCGATTTCCAGCACGGCCATTTTGGGGGCCGCGATAGCCGCCATCGTCTATTCGGTCGGCTACTTGTTTTTGCTTTTGCCCAAAAGCAAGAGATTGGGCGGCTCAACAGTTCGGCCAAAATCAAAGCGGTTATTTTGTTAATGGGCGCGATTGAAGTGGGCGCAGTATCGCTGGTCAATTATGGGCTGACCATTGGCGATGCCATCTTGATCACCCCCATCGCCTCGGCCTTGTCAATTGTGACGATTATGCTGGCGATTGTGTTCTTGAGGGATCGCGGCTCCAAACCGCAGGGGTTGGGCATTGTCATGGCGATTGTGGGCATTGTGACGACGGCGGTTTGAGGGATGAGGGAAACCTTTATAATTGTTGACCCCGATATAGGGATTTTATGTCTTTCAACTCAAAACTCATTGACCTTCTAAAAACCAACCCGCGATTTATAGATGATGAAGGCGAATTATTACTCGCTGCTGTGAAAGACCGCGCTTGGAAAATTGACCATGACCTTGTAAAACTTTTGCTTTCGAACAAGGAAATCAAAGCAGCGTTTTTTGATGAGATTGAAAGCCATTGGGTTTTCAATCACAATACTTTTCTCGAATACATTTCCCAAAAGGATTTTCTGGACAATTCATATACTCGTTTTCGCAATCGTATTGGCTTGACCATTGGCGAAAAGTATTTGCGTGAGCGCGGCGAAGTATCTTTGGTTTGGGCATACAAAGATACAGTTTTGGAAGGCGGGCAAACGAAGGAAGAAGAAAAGCGCACAGAGATTTTCTTCAATGAAGTTTTGGCGCAGGATGAAATTAATCGTTTGCTTGATCCAAAAGTATTAACCAGTTTTGCACGCTATACAGCAAAGGGTAACCAAGCCGTAAAAAACTTCAAGCGTGATGAAAACGGGGTTATTCGTGAAAACTTGATTTTTAGAGGCAATAATTTACTTGTCTTGCATACGCTCAAAACCCAATTTCGCGGGCAAGTAAAGTTAATTTATATTGCCCCACCTTTCAATACCGAGCGGGATAGCTTTCATTACAATGATAATTTTACACATTCAACTTGGCTAACTTTTATGAAAAATAGATTAGCTGTAGCATATGAATTGCTTAGTTA
>CAZLOF010000406.1:0-4849 GCA_964560745.1 uncultured Thermoflexus sp. | reverse complement strand
GGGCATCGCCCAACTCGGCGTTGACAATGTTGGTGGCTTTAGCGTTATAAGCCATCTCGACCTCGAATGCACCGACACGCTCAAGATTTTGCGCCGCTACGATCAGCGTATTGCCGTCGGCACTGGTTTGCACTTTGGCGCTAGCGGGGGTTGCTGCCATGCGGCTTTTGGCGGTCTTGCTGGCTGGGCGGCTGTCTACGCGGTCGGTGCTTAATTCAGAGCACAGTTTGTTCCAGCGGCTCGCCACCTTTTGCACATCGCCAATATCAATATCGGTGTCGTTGTCAAGATCGTAAAACAAATCATAGGCAGGCGCACCCACTTGCTGAGCCGGATTGTAGTTGTAGGCTTCGGTCTGCACATCATTAATCTCAACTTTGCCGCTGGCATCAAAATCACCCATACAAGAGGCACGCACTACCATCGTGGCGTTGTAGGTGTTGATTGGAATAACCGTGCCATTGACTTGCGCCAATTGCGCCTCTGACAAAGTGAGCAAGGTTTCACCAGTTGCAGTTGGCGTTAGTAATGCCAAGTCTAAGTCACCGTCACCAGTTGCGCCAGCAGGGGTAGCATTATTGCTATAAGTCGCATCACGCGCATAGCCCAAAGTGTTATTGATGAACGGCATTTGTGGCAGATAATTAAAACTGCGCCCTGTGCTGTTTGAAAAACCACCTAAACTGACCGATTGCATTTGGGCACGAGCTGGGTCCCAACCAACCTTGTAGGTAAATGCGCCGAGGTCATTGACATTTTGGGCATAGAGCGAGAGTTCAATGGGGCGATTCAAATAGGCATTAAAGCGAATCGGTTGGCTGACTGATGGTGCAACCATCGCGCTGGTTTTGATCAACAAGTTGGTGCGAGGTGGTGGCGTTATCCAATCAGGAAGCACAAATACTGGTGCTGAATATGCCTGATCTGAATTTGAGCTAATTACATGGTTGGCATTTGATCCCCAACACTTTACGCCGCCATAGGGTGTAGCTGCACATGTGTGGTTATAGCCGGCTTGAACTTCGAGCGCCACTAAATTGGGGATAGTTGAGGGTGTCATTGAGCGTTGCCCGCTACCTAATGCGCCACCATTGCCAAGTTGGCCTAAACTATCATCGCCCCAGCATAAGATTGCCCCAGAGGAATCGAAAAAGGCACAGGTATGATTTACCCCAGAGGTAAAGCCAAAGATCGGATCAGTAATGTTGACTAAGACCGGAGTGCCAGCGTTTGTGGTCGTCCCGTTTCCAAATTCTCCATTGGCATTAACTCCCCAACATTTTGTGCCGTCACTTTGCAATACACATTGCGTGTCTCGTGTTAAGCCCATTGACTTGAATATAGGGGCAACGTTTATTACTTCTAATGGTGTATCAGAAGATGTAGCAGCGCTGCTATCGCCGAGGTTATTTCCTGAACCAACCCCGCCCCAGCACTTCATGGTTTTAACTGCGGTTGTGGCCGGTGGGGTAATCGTATCTACAAAAGCACATGTGCGATCTTCGAAAGTAGCAACATTTGTCACCCCATAACCTAGGCCAGTAGGAATGCTATAGTAATATTTGCCATCAGTGCTATTGGCTGTAGAGTTACGCGAGTAAGTTAAGCCTGACGAATTCAATGTTCCAATTACAGAGCCACCGTTTGAACCCCAGCATCTCAGATTGCCAGTATTTGTTTGTGCACAAGTATGCGTTTTCCCTGCAACCAATTTCAATATTTGTTCTGAACTTATGGGATTGGTATTTGTTGAGTTTGGTAAATTAACCAATTTGGGCGTTGCCGAGAAAGGCTCTAGGAAATTAGATGTATCGGGATGATACAAATCGGTGCTACCCAATTGTCCATATTGATTGTCACCCCAACAATAGACCGCCCCGTTTAGCGTGATTGCACAAGCGTGGCTTTGTCCTGCCACAATATCAATGATGAAATCGCCGGGTGCCGCAAAAGCCGGAAAAACGACTTCCGTTGGTGTTGCATAAAAATCACTTTCATTGCCAGTGTGTCCATTAAGGTGTCCCAGTTGCCCTCGAGAATTTTTGCCCCAGCAATATATTTTTTGATTCGCGCCGTAAATAGCGCAAGCAAATTGATTTCCCAATGCCAAGCTGTGCCCAGATGATTCTCTAACCCCCAATTTGCTTGTTGAAGATGCTGTTATTTCTTTTGCAATTGTTAGATTTGGACTACCCGCTAACATAGTTAGCGCCGTCACGACCAATAATAGTCGGTTAGCATATCTTTTTTTATCCATTTTATTACTCCTTTTACATTTCATCACTTTGCACTTGCTATACACTTAACAAAGCTTTGCCACCCTAAATAAAAATAGGCAATTTCAGAAAAATACCGTTTTTCAATAAAGACTGGCTTAACCGATGAGTGTGGCGACGCGGGTGATATCAGTATTAAATCTTAACAAACTAAGCGTTTCGCAAGTGTTTCAATCATTAATTCATAGTTTTTACATAAACCACGACTTAAAAAAGTGATCATCTTCGGTCGCTTTAACCCGCCGAAGATAGGATCGAATCCAACGCTTTATTTTTTTTATTATTTTTTGCACATTCCCCTCATGCCCCAATTTCAAATTTAATGAAGCAACATACAGATTTTTACCAAGAGGATGATGTAGAGTTCAAAGAGGATAGGATGTGATATTGCTTTTATCTGGTGTAAGCATATCAAATCATGCATTTCACAAACGCTTCAATCTCTAAGCCAAACAGGGTGACAAGCTCAATCGGTCTTATACGGCAACGTCACATATGCCGGTTGATCGAGCCGCGAACGGGTTTCATCATAAGTCACCCATTTCACCCCAATGCTGGCATTTGTGCCAAGCGGCAAGCGATTTGCCGATGCCGTTGTCATCGGCACACACAACGTTTCTTTCAATACTTGCCCAGCCTTCAACGCTTGGCTGCGCGAGGTGTTATTGTTGGGTGAAACGAGCAGGTTGCCAATTTGGGTGTTTTGCCAAAATGTCACGATTTGCAACCCATAACTTTGCTCTATTTTTTGCAAAATATGCCAATAAAACGTCACCTGCACACAGGGGTTTCTTGAGTTACTTGCGACCACAACCGGGGTTGAATAACCCAACAAGCGGATAGAATTAGCAAAAACCAACGTAGAACGATTCTGAATTTCGCCTTCAACCCTCGCTAAGCTGGTATAGCCCACCGGCTGGTAGGCCGGCACGATGCTGAGCGGCAGCGCCAATAACGCTGCCGCCCCCACCCCACCCAATAAATAAGCAGCCGATAAACGCCCCAACCCCCTGGGCAACGCAGTAAAGGCAATGGCAACCCCAACCCCAATCGCGCTGATACACGAAAAAAATGCGCGTCCGGCAATATAAGGCGGCGCGTCGTCGGGGTTGATTGCCCCACGCCCTAGCCACACGATTGTACCCAGCCAAACACACAAAATCATGAGGAGCGAAATCCCCAGCATACCCAGCCATTTGCGCTTGGCGACCGCCAATAAGCAACCAACCCCACACAGCACCAGCGCCCCAAATGCGGCCTGATACCAAATGAGTGGTAACACCACAGCGCCCCAATCGAACGAAGCAAAAAATGAGGCGAAGGTCAAAAACCAAGTTTGGGCAAAAAATTGAAACCCATGTGTGCCGATTGCAATGCGCGTGATTCTGAACAGCAAAGACGACATCACATTGGGAGCAATGACAAAAATGCCCATTGCACCCACCAGAATGGGCAGCCAAAACCCCAACAGCAAAGACCAGCCAAAGCGATGCCCACGTTTTACACGGTGAATGCTTTGTTTTAAAGCCAATGCATGAATAAACAGCAAGCAAAAAGCAAAATGGGCCACCCCATAAATTTTGACCAAAATCGAAACCAACCCGCAACATGCCAACGCTGCTGACCATAAGCCAATTTGAGATGCAGATTCGGTTCCCAGCTGTTGATAAAGCTGCACCGCAATCAATAAGGTGAGCGACCCCATAAAGGCAGCCCCGATATCGTTATTGATCGCCCCATTGAGAAACAAAAAACTGGGCAGCCAAGCATGAAAGGCGGTGGCGATGAGTGACAGCATGGGCTGGGCCGGAAAAGCCACCCGTGTGATGCAATAGGTTAAAAACACCGAGGCCGTGCCGATCAGAATGGAGACCAAGCGTCCCAAGCGTAACGCCAAAGCCGTGCCGTGATAGGGAAAAGCGTCACTCTCGCGGTTGGGGATGACCCAAGTTGTGCCGCCCGCCGTAAACGTCGCTTGTGCATCGTCGCTGGTGTCCACAAACAACATGGGCAATGCCACCAGCGCATAATACAAAGGCGGCTGGGTGAGTTCGTCGTGCGATGGCACTAATTTCACATACCCCGCTGTGCCGCTCATGCGGGGCAGGGTCTTGTGCTGGGCAATGTAGCGGGCATAGGCGTAATGCCCGTTTTCGTCGGGCGCAGCCCATAGCGGGGTGTTGAGGCTGTAGAGGAGGGAGAGGATGAGGTGGGAGATCACAATCGCCCAAGCCATACGCATCATAGTTGAGGTTGAAGGTGTTGCTTGTCGCAAAGGCGTTGGCATGGCTGTCGTTGCGTTCGGACTGCCGCCTCATCTACTTTGTAGGAGATGAGGCGGTAGGTCGAATAGAATGTATTCAGTTTAGGGGTCAATTTGAATTTGGGTCTCGATCACCTGAAGGGACTTCATTTTTAGGAGGTCACCTCATTCCATGTTGCAACACTTTCATTGTATCGTAATAGGAATATTTATCTCGTTTGATAATGTGCATTGTGCTTGCGACGGACCTTCGAGGGCCAAGAATCCCTGACTTATAGTAGTTTTTACCTCGAAGGGCTCAGTATTTCCT
>CAZLOF010000405.1:0-4850 GCA_964560745.1 uncultured Thermoflexus sp. | reverse complement strand
GCTAGATACCCTTATCGATGCGATTTTCAACCTCAATCAGTTCGATGAACTGACAAATTGGCTACGCACCATAACCGCCGAACAAACCACCCCCTAACCCCCGACTTTGTCGGGGGTGTCTGTACATTATGTCGATTCTGTCCCGACTCATCCCTCTCATCACTTCGGCAGACCCTGCCGTGCGAAATCAATCCCTTGACGGCATTTGCCAAAACGCCAGCGTTGCCGAATTATGGTATGAATGCGAACAGCTCGATCAGTTTAGGCGGCAAAACACCAATTTGTATGAACGAGTACGAGCGCTATTTTTCTTATATGCCATCCATCGGTTTCATTTACCCACCGCGTTAGCCCACGAAAAACACACATCTGCCAAAACCAAACCATCTGCCCCTATCCCCTACGCTGGCTATCAACATTTACTAAACCGCCGTTTCGATGAAGCCATCGACCTATTTTTAGCCGCCCAATCGACCAACGGCAGCAGCCCCGCCATCTCTAGCGCTCTTGCATCAGCCTACCATCGACTGGCGTTTCGCACCTTGGCCGACCAAGTGCGGCATAGTGTGCGCACCGTACGCGGCAATCAATGGATGTTCCGCATGGGTCACCCAGCCGATCAACCCTTGCGCCTACGGGCCGAATTACACAACACAACCCCCAACGCCCCCGCGCCTATTTTACGCGAATGCACCCCCGTGCGCATGGATTTATCACACAGTGGTTGGAGCGATATTTTTTTCTTGGGCATGGATTACCCCGAAGGCGCACGGGTAATCAATATCTCAATTGACCTGAGTGTGCGCAAAGCAGGCCAAGCTGCCAAACCGCGCCCACCGGTCGAAGCCTATCTGCGCGTCATCCCCGAACCCATCTTGCGGCTAACCAGCGTAGACCTTGATACTACCGCCGACATTACAAGCTTAAGCGAAGTATTTGACTTTGCCCGCGATTATTTGGGGCTGCTCAAGGCCGCCGTCATTGCATCGGGCATTGTGCCGCCGGGGCTTGAGGGGTCAGATGGCAACCTTGCCGAATTGCTGACTCGTGTGGTGGGGCCGGGCATGGGACTAGAGCTTGTCAGCCAAGTCAATGACATCCCCAAAGGTTCACGATTGGCAGTGTCAACCAATTTGCTGGCCTGCCTCATTAGCGTATGTATGCGTGCCACTGGGCAAACCCAATCACTCACCGGCCAATTGACCGAAGATGAGCGCCGCTTGGTAGCAGCGCGTGCCATTTTGGGCGAATGGATTGCCGGCTCAGGCGGCGGCTGGCAAGACAGCGGCGGCGTTTGGCCGGGCGCAAAATTGATCGAAGGCGCATTTGCAACCCCAGATGACCCCGAATTTGGCATCAGCCGTGGGCGCTTATTGCCGCGCCACACCCTCTTAAACGATCAAATCCCCCAGCCTACAACCCCATCAACCCAGCCCACCCTAGCCGAGCACTTACAAAATAGCCTTGTATTGGTGCATGGCGGCATGGCCCAAAATGTTGGGCCGATTTTAGAGATGGTGACCGAAAAATATTTACTGCGCAACGAGGCCGAATGGGTGGCCCGGCAACAAGCAGGGGCGGTTTTGAATGAGATTTTGGCGCTATTGCAAAACCCCGTCACCCCCGAATTACCCCATGCGCTTGGCAACGCCACCACCCACAACTTTTTTGGCCCATTGCAAACCATCATCCCTTGGGCCAGCAATGCTTTCACCGAGCGCATCATCGCCCGTGCCAAAGCGTCCTTTGGCGCTGATTTTTGGGGATTTTGGATGTTGGGCGGGATGTCGGGCGGCGGTATGGGATTTATTGTGTCGCCCACCCAACACGCTCGCGCCAAAGATGAACTATTGCATATTATGCAAGAAACCAAGCGCGAAATGCAACACGCCCTGCCCTTTGCGATGGAGCCAGTCGTTTATGATTTTGCCATCAATGAACGTGGCACGTATGCCGAGTTATTGAGCGATACCATCGGAGCCGGGCCAAAACCGGCCTTGATGCCGCATCGTTATTATGCCCTCACAGTTCCGGCGTTAGTCAAACAAAATCGCGACCAATTAAGCAGCGCTCGCCGCGCCGAGCTTGACCAATTTGCCCAAGCTTGCCAAAGCGACCCGGCCTTTAGCGGCGCAATTCAAGCTGTGTTTGATCGGCTTGTGCCACGCGCCAGCCATAGCACCAACCCAAATATCAACGCCCCCACCCTCCATCAGCTTTTGCAAGAATATGGCTTTGATCGGGTACAACACGAGCATATTCGCGAAGATTTGCGGGCTGGGCGTATCGGCTTGGCCCAAAATCGTTTACCAGCCAGCAGCCGCATCGAAGATGTGCAACCCGGCGATGTCGCCGATGCCACACTCGGTTTAAATGTTGCGCTGGCCGAAATCGGACGCAAAGCCATTCAAAATGGAGAAGTAGCGGTGGTGACTTTGGCCGCCGGAGCCGGTAGCCGCTGGACGCAAGGTGCGGGTGTTGTGAAAGCGCTACACCCATTCTGCAAATTGGGTGGGCGGCATCGCTCATTTATCGAGGTGCATTTGGCTAAAACACAAAAAGTAGCCACCCAAATGAATGCGAGCATCCCGCACATTTTCACCACCAGCTATGCAACCCACGCGCCAATTAAGGCCGCACTGGGGCTAGATGAGCAATCAACCGAGATTTATCTGTCGCCCGGTCGCTCAGTGGGTTTGCGCATGGTGCCAATGACGCGCGATTTGCGCTTTGCCTATGAAGAAGTGCCGCAGCAATTGTTAGATGAGCAAGCCCAAAAGATGCGCACCAGCTTACACGCGGCACTCATTCATTGGGCACAAAGCAGCGGCGAAGCCAATGATTACACCGACAATGTGCCACAGCAATGTCTACATCCGGTTGGGCATTGGCCCGAAGTGCCCAATATGTTGCGCAACGGCGTATTACTGCGTTTGCTCAACGATCACCCCAACCTAAACTATTTAATGTTGCACAATATTGACACAGTGGGGGCAAATGTCGATGCGGCGTTATTGGGTTGGCACATTGCCAATCACAAAACCCTCACATTTGAGGTGATCGAGCGCCTAATTGAAGATCGCGGTGGCGGGTTGGCACGGGTCGATGGGCAATTGCGTATTGTTGAATCACTGGCGATGCCACGTGAAGAAGATGAGTTTAAGCTGTCATATTACAACTCGATGACCACTTGGATCAGCATCGACGGGCTGCTAAATACATTTGGCCTAACCCGCACCGACTTGGTCAATAGCGCCCGCATCGATGAGGCTGTGCGTGCCCTGGCCCAGCGTATGCCAACTTATATTACGCTTAAAGATGTTAAAAAGCGTTGGGGACACGGACAAGAAGATATTTTGCCGGTAGCACAATGGGAAAAGCTGTGGAGCGACATGAGCGCTTTGCCCGACCTCGCTTGTGGGTTCATCGCCGTGCCAAGGGTGCGTGGGCAACAACTCAAAGACCAAGCCCAGCTCGATGGCTGGCTGCGTGACGGCAGCGCAAAATATGTTGAGGCGATAAGCTTTTGAAGCCGTGAGCTTTGAGCCATGAGCCGTGAGTCATACTTGTAGCTCAAAGCTTGAAGCTCATGGCTCAAAGCTCATGGCTCATGGCTCAAAGCTCATGGCTCACGGCTCTATAATAGCCAACATGTCAAACCCTGTTCATATCGATGTTTGGTCCGATTTTGCGTGACCATGGTGTTTTCTCGTGGCCTCCAGTTTGGAGAAGCTCGAAGCATCTCATGGCGTAACAGTGCGATGGCGCTCATATGAGCTACGTCCGGCTGGCGCACCACCCATCTCACCCGAATATCGCAAACGTATCGAAGCCGCACGACCACAATTACACGCCACCGCCAAAGAGCGCTATGGCATTATCATGAACCCCGGCCCATTTGGCATGAATAGCCGTCCGATATTAATTGGCGCAAAATATGCCGAACACATGGGCAAAGGCAAAGAATATCATGCCAATTTACTAAACGCTTATTGGACTCAAGCCGAGAAAATTGATGATTTAGATAATTTGGCCAATCATGCCGTTGCCATTGGGTTGAACCGTGAGGCATTTTTAGCCGCATTAAATGACCCGATTTATGACCAAGAGGTCAGTGATGATATTCAAATCGCCGCCGAATATGGCTTACAGGGCGTTCCAGCCTTAATTTTTAACGACAAATATTATGTCTCGGGCGCACAGCCCCTCGCCACCTTAATCAACGTGGTGGAGAAAGTGCAAAGTGAAAAGTAAAAAGTGTAAAGCAGAAAGTGTAAAGTAAAAAACATTCACTACTTTGCACTTTGCACTTTCTACTTTGCACTCAAAAATATGAAAACCCTTTCACTTGGAACCCTTGGCGGCTTAAAATTAAACGCAGAACCATCGGCACAAATTTGCACGGGGATTGTGACCTTGGGTTTGGCACTGCTTGGCAATATCGTATTCGGGTTATCGATCATCGAAGCGGTGTTAGGTGCAATTGTGGCGACGGCCTTATTTTGGCTGTCAGAATTTTGGCATCAATATGGCCATGCCGTAATTGCACGCATGGTTGGCTACCCGATGATTGGTGTCACATTTTTTTGGGTATTAGGCCGCTCGCTTTACCCAAGTGATGAGCCAACCTTGCCGCCCAACATCCACATTCGCCGCGCCTTGGGCGGGCCAATTGCCAGCCTCATCTTGTCAGTCATCATGTTCATCCTCATGCGCCTGACCAGCGGTATGAGCGGCGCAATTCCGATCATCATTCAATTTTTGTTTTATCTTAATTTCTTTATTTACACCCTGCAAGTATTTGTACCGCTTGGGTTTAACGACGGCTCGACAATTTTACGAAATTTACG
>CAZLOF010000404.1:0-4880 GCA_964560745.1 uncultured Thermoflexus sp. | reverse complement strand
CCATTGGTGCTCGTGATTTTAATATATATAACTTAGGGTCTGAATGGTGCGGATTACGGCGATTTGTGGTGCGTGCTTTGCGCGGGCTACCCAGCCAAACATGGGTCAATTGGCCCGATTTTCGCAAAATGTTATTTGGCCTGCACCCTAATGCAGCACATATGACCTATAGTAATGATGATTGGTGGTTTGCAACTACTGTGAGCAACACACGGCTAAACCAAATGAAGTATGAAGAATGGCAAAAGACCACTGGCGCGATTATTCACCTTATTTTGGCCGAATCGTTGCAATGGTTAGGGGCAATAGAGTGCGATTTTGGATCGAACAAGCCTAAGGCGGCACTCAATCTACACGCCTTTCGCATTACCCCCCTAGGTGAATGGCTGTTTAGCTGTTTAGCAAATGATCACAAGCGCGTATTGCCTGATATTGCTAAACCCCAACCCCGTAAACATGCGCCAATAAAATGGTTAGATGATTTAAGCTGGTGTGTGCCGCCAGCCCCAGACCGAGCAGCGCTTGTCACATTCTCGCGGCTTGTTGGCGATGCCGAAGGTGCCCCCTCCACTTACATCTTAACTTCGGGCAGTATTGAGCGTGCCTTACGCCAAGGTGTTACGGCAAATGAGTTTTGTGCTCACTTCGAATCTTTGGGGGTTAAGGTGCCAGACGCGGCAAGGAAAAGATTCAATCAAGTCGCCGAACATTTTGGCCGTGTGCGTATTTATGAAGATGTTACCGTTTTGCAATTGGCTGATGATATTGCTTTGCGGGAATTATTAGCCAGCACCTCGTTAGCAAAGTTCATCATCTATCAAATTTCACCCCGCGCTGTTGTGATCGATCAGGCCGGGGTTGAGGTCTTGACAGCAGAGATGGTGACGCAAGGTCATACACCAAAAGTGATTGAGTAACTATATCGCTAGAAGATAAAGTGAGCAGCAACAAAAATTAAACAAATGAATTGGAATGATATTCTCCGCCTTTATTCTGATGAGGTCATTTCTTCGATGTGTACTGCGCATAATATAGCCGGTTTTGAACGCGGTGTATCAACCAATAGCCGCACCCGTGCTATAGACCTGTTGCGCAAACAATTAGGCAAACCCGAAGTAGTACGCGCCGCCTTGCAACAAATGGGGGCGGTTGAAGCGTTTGCGATCAAAAAACTAATCAGTAGCGGCGGTATGCTTAAGACCAACGAGTTACGCGCCGCCATTCAAGAGGCCGGGATTCCCCTCAAGGTATCGCCTTCAGATACCTCACTCATTACCCCCGACTATGCCGGGGTACCGCGTTTCGAAGATGCGATTGCACGGGCAACGGTTTTTGGGCTTATTTTCTCACGCGAAACAGTTGAGGGGCAAAAAGAATTACGTTGGATGCCCGGGCGGACTTTGTTTGTGCCAGACCCAGTGCGCCATGTTTTATTGATGACACGCGACCTGCGTGAAACGCTTGAAACGATGAGCCAAAAAACGCTTAATATCCCTAGTCATCAAGTTACGCCCAGCCGTATTATGCATGGGGCAGCAAGCGATTTTCAACGTGATCTCAGCCGATATTGGCGACATGTGCGCAAAACAGGCAAACTAAGTGTTACAACGCAAGGCTGGATATATAAAAATGCCTTTAAGCAAGTATTAGCTGCACTCAATAGCTCGCCCGACGCGCCAGCCGAAGAGGCAAATAATTGGCGCTTATGGTTTATGCGCCGTTTGTTAACGCGAATGGGTGATATCGTTTCAGCCGACCGCTATATAAACGATTTGAGCACCAGCGCAAAACCTAAATTACCCCAATTAACAATGGCGGGTCGGATTCGACAATGCTTTGAGTTATGGCGCGATGAAAAAGTGTGGAGCGAGTTTGTAGAGTTGACAAATGCCGCCCCTGAACAAGAGAGTATGCTGAATACATCGCCAGAATTAAACAAGGCCCGTGCCACCTTATTACGCGCAATTGCGCGATTATCAACCAGCCAGCCCACCCGTTGGGTAAGCATCGAAGAATTGTGCACGTTAATCAAACGCACCGATTACGATTGGCTTTTCCCACGTAACTATCGTGGGCGAAATTTAAAAAAGGGGAGTTCACTCTACCAAAGCCCTTATTATTACGAAAACAACCCCTACCGCATCAGTTTTCAAAATGTGCCAAATGAAGAAAAAGGGTGGGAGATGGTCGAAGTAGGGATGATCGCTTTAACACTCTGTGACCCTTTACATTGGCTAGGGCTAGTTGATCTGGGTTATGAGCCAAAACAAGCCGGTCAACCTGATGTGCTATTAGCCTATCGCTTAACCGATGTGGGGGCATGGTTGCTAGGAATTGCACCTCAGCCTGTTTTTGTCGAAAGCGGCGGGCGTGTCATTACCCAACCCAATTTCACTATTTTGGCGATGGAGCCAATCCCCGATGCGGTTATTTTAGAATTAGACCTGTTTGCCGATGCCAAAGGCGGTGATCGTGTATTAAATTATGAGCTTAATCGACAATCGGTTTATCGCGCCCAAACAAAAGGCAAAACGGTTAACGACATCATTCAATTTCTTGAGCAACATCAAGGTGGGCCAATTGCCAATAATGTGCGCCGCACGCTCGAAGAATGGGAAACGCAACATCGCCGTATCGTTTTCCATCAAAATGCGCGATTGATACAATTTGCAGACACAACTGCTAAAGAAGCCACCCAAAATACGATTGAAGCGAGCCTGAAGGATGCACAAGATGCGCCTATGATTGTCTCACTTAGCCCCGATTTTATTTTAACGAAAGGCAAAGCGCCGACCCAAACCCTCGTTACGCGATTGTCAGAATCTGGGTGGATTCCCTTCACCAGCACCAGCACAAACACCGATACGGCTGGCAGTATTCGCCTAGAAGAAAATGGCGAATTTGAATTTAGACAACCTACCCCCAGCATTTATACGCTGGCTTTAACAGACCAATTCGCAACCCGCACAAAACAAGGTGGAAAAATCACGTCAGATGGGGTGCGGGCGGCGATGAGCAAAGGGGTTAAGTTGGATGATTTGTTGACGCAGTTAAAAAACTTGAATGATGGGGCGCTAACAGCTAAACTTGAAACCAATATTCGCAGTTGGGCAGGGTTTTATGGCAAAGCAAGCTTAAAAACAGTATGTTTGCTCGAACTTTCTAATCGCGAAGTTTTAGACAACTTGTTAAAAGATCGCATCTTAGGCAAATATTTGCAGCCTATCGAAGGCAGCAGCAAGCCAATGGCCTTGGTCGATACAGCTTATGTCACACAAGTAGAGGCGGTGTTGCGCGAACGTGGTGTTGCATTGTAGTTAAGGTGTCATATAAAAGTCAAATTTACAAAGTTAATATCGGCTACAATTTAATTTATGGCAAAAGCACTCTTCGAGGGATTGGTTAGAGATGACAATGAACGCGCCGTGCCGGTGGTCTATGTTGGGGCTGAACCAACTTATGTTGTGACCGAAGATGGAATGCGTTATCACATTGATGCACGCAAAGTAGATGAACAAGTGATGGAGATCTTTAATGAAAACATCAAAGGGCATCAGCCAGAATTAGCCGATGCCGTGATGAAGTTTATGGGTAGCAAAGACCTATTCACAAAAGTATCGGTCGATAAAAATTTGCGCGATTTTGACAAAAATTTGCCACAGCTTTATGAACAAGGCATCCCCGCCGAAGCCCGTCAATATTTGGGCATGATGGGTTTTCGTGTCGTCATTAATCGGCATGGTGATTTGGTAAAACTAGATATGCCGGGTGCGGTTGCCGATGATGAGTAGTATTGAAATTGGCAAGCTTCTAGTAATGCGAAGATTATCGCCATATAGATGAACGCAAATCCATATTCGCCATTTTCAAACGTTGATGAATCAAATGATCCACAGCAGTGCATTACACAACTTGATGCACAGCACGCAACTAACTTTGTAAAAAAACGCAAGGCACGTTGCTTTCAGCTTCTTGAGCTTCCTCTTGCACACACAGTGCTTGATATCGGTTGTGGCACCGGAATGGATTGCAAATCGATTGCAGCAGAGATGAACAACTCAGGCACAGTCGTTGGCATAGATCTAAGCAAGATATTACTTCATGAATCACTATCACGGCTCGGAGATCGTTCATTACGCGCTACATTTTCTCAGCAGAATGTTCTGAGTTTGGCATTTAAGACCGATTCATTCGATTGTTGTTTTGCTGAACGTATATTTCAACATGTTACGAATGCAGAAGCGGGTCTACACGAAATGTGGCGAGTCACGAAACCCGGTGGTCGTATGGTTGTTCTAGAGCCAGATCACGAAACAATAGTGATCGATTCACCAAATAAATTGGTAACTAGACGATTTATACACTGGCGCAGTGACAAGCTGGCTTCGGGGCACATCGCCCAACGCCTTTATGGATGGTTCAAGCGTTTCGGATGCCAGCATGTTATGGTCGAGCCTTGGGTTCAGGTATTTACAGACTATAACGAACGCAAGCTTGTTGCACCCTATTTAGAAGAGATGCAAATTGCCGAAGATGAAGGCATTATCAGCCATGAAGAATCTGTTGCATGGATACAATCCCTCCAAACTGCAATTGATAATCAAAGATTCTTAGCGATGCAAACAAGCATTTTAACGGTTGCTGTGAAATAGGCAGGTAGATTTTATGATTATCTGTGGGCGAGACAACATAATATGGTTATCCTCGAAGCACTTGATATAAAACACAGATGTCTGTTTCAAATTTGAAACAGACATCTGTGTTTTTATAATAGACCTTATCACGTATTAGATTTCAACTAGAGTTCGCCAAGAAAATAGACTACGAACCACAATTCGAAAGTTATATAACGCGCAAGCAATAGCCATCACCATGTCCGA
>CAZLOF010000403.1:0-4904 GCA_964560745.1 uncultured Thermoflexus sp. | reverse complement strand
ATTGGCCCGGGGGCGGGCAACACCCGTTGAATGAGTGAATCGATAATGCCGCGGCTTTCGGGGGTGAGGTTGGGTGTTTGGGTATCGGGGGCTGGGGCGGGGCGTGCGCAACCCAGCAGCGTTGCACACATTGTCAATGCAACACATTGCCGCCAATAGTTACCCTTCTTGCCCACAGATTGAAGTTTACAAGATATCTATGAGGATATGCCAAAAATTACAACCATGACAAGATGTAAACATTTATATCGCAAAAAATGCCCGTGCGCGTTGCTCAAATAGGTCTGGAATTTCCCAATGCACCGAATGCCCAATCCCGGCCGGTAACCATAATTCGCTATTTGGCAACCATGCTGCAAGGGTTTGGGCGTGTCGCCCGGGCACATTCACACGATCATTTTCGCCTTGCACACACAAACAAGGCACTTGCACGCGTTGTAAATCGGCTTGCCGCCAGTCGGGGTTTGTAATTGTTTCGGTGACAGTCGCTGCCAACAATTGCCGCCAATAGCCTTCGCCCTGATGCACATCGTGGAGCCGTATCATTTCATCCAGCCACTGCTGTTCTTCCCGCGCCACGCGCTCGGCATCCATACCAATGGGCACACGGGTGCGAATGTGTTCATCGATATAAGCATTGGCGGCGAGCAAAATAGCGGCCCGCACCTGTTGCGATTGTTCTTTTGCCATATACAGCGCTACCGTGCCGCCATTGCTATGCCCAAACACAAACGCTGGCGCGGCGTTTAACCCCAGCAATAATTCGGCTAAATCGGCGGCCATGCTAGTGAATGAATAACGTGGCATAGTTGCGCTTAGCCATTCGGCTGGCGATTTGCCATGTCCGGGGCAGTCGGGCACAATGACCCGATAATCTTTGGCAAAGCGCTGCGCGATATTTGATTCCACACAAAAATCGGCATTGCCCGTCAGGGTGCTGCCATGAATAAGCAAAAGTGGGGGGTTTGTTGGCAGGCCAAATTCTTCATAAAAAATGACGCTGCCGCGTTGAGTGACAAAATTCATATGTCAAATGATAATCCGATATCGATATCCCTCTGCAAGCTACGCTGTGGGGGGTAGATAATGAAATCGGCAAAACCTTTCATCAACTCTGAACCTGCTATATGTTGCCGTAATTTACTAAGCTTACAGAACTTTAGTCATAAAAACTAAGTATTTTGAGATCAAATTAGATTTCTAATCAATTTGTTTAAGACGTATTGTCCTAAATTTACTTTTTTTTATGCCAATGCTAATTTCCTAGGTATATCGGTAACAATCTTCTTTAATGTGTAAAAAGCATGTAATTAAAAAGCCGCCACACTCGGTAATCTATGCGGTCTGTGGCCCTTTTTCTATTTGAGGTTTGTAAGTTGTTTTCTCGAGATTTACCTGTCGCATGTGACTGCAACGTTCGTTGGAGGCATTTACAGACACGCAGAAAATAATTGCCTGTCTATACGAATGTATTGATCAAATGATTAGATTACGCTAGATTAAGATGATAAGTCTAAGTTTTAATGCAAGCACATATTAGAATAACTTCAATACAAATCACCTAATTTTATATAGGTCTTTCATCGCACATACACGTTTACATCGGAGGATACACAACATGATCGTTACTCAAGCCTTACATCGGCTGCCCCGCTGGCTGCCCCGCGTATTTTTGGCAAATGCGCTAATGGCCTCGGCCTTATTTGGGCCGGTAAATTGGGCCACCGCTTCATCACTTGCAGAAGAAGGCGGTGGGTCACGTCTCGATACAAATACACCCGAAACTAATTATGTGTCTGTACAAAGCGCACAAGATGCGGCGTTGTTTGGCACAATTAGTGGCGTGGTGTTTAGAGATTATAACGCGAATGGGTTACAAGGATCGAATGATCTAGGCATTGCTGGGGTCATTATTACGGCTACCGACAATTCGATACCTGCACAGATCGTATCAACGGTAACATTGAATGATGGCAGTTACACCTTGCCGCAATTGGCTGGTACGCGGGCGCGGGTTGAGTTTTCATTGCCGTCGTCGTTATCATTTTTGCGCCCGGGTGACCCAAGTGTGGGGAGCAGTGTAAGATTTGTCGATATTGCGGCGGGTGATGTAACTGGCGTTAATATGGCTTATAACAACCCAGACGAATATTGTCAAGCCAATCCTCTTATTATCTTAAATACTTTTCGGAATGGCACGTCGGTGGGCAATGGTGCGGCCGGGTGTGTGTCATTTGCCTATGATGTAGCAGATGGTAGCCCGAATGATACCGGTGGCGATGTGCCAATCCAGTATGGTATTCCTGCCTTGCCGGGCACGGCAGCTAACCCACGAGTAGATGCCCAATTACAACAAATTGGCTCGACATGGGGTATTGCCCATCAACATATGCCCTTGCGGGTGTTTTTATCGTCATTTGTGCGGCGGCATGTTGGTTTGGGGCCACGTGGCGAAGACGGCGTGTATGTGATTGATTATTCAAATAGTGCGGCGGCCTCGGTTGTGGGTGGGTTTGATGTGCAAGGAGTGGCCCCACGCAATGGGGGCGCGTTAATTGATGTTGGGACTGTGACCCGCACTGGGAGCAGTGATTATGTATTAGGCCCCACAGGTGATTCAAATGTTGATTTGGATGCCTTTGATAAGATGGGTAAAGTTAGCTTTGGCGATACAGATATTGGTGAAGATGGCAAAACATTGTGGATGGTGAACCTAAACCAACGTGGTTTGATTCAGGTCGATTTGAGCAATTACACACCATCGATGGCAAATCCATCATTTTTGCCGACCAATGTTATTAGCCAATATTTACTCAGCCCTGCGTTGGGTGAGCCAACGTGTGTGGGTGGGGTTTTTCGCCCATGGGCGCTTAAATTCAAAGATCAACGCGGGTATTTGGGCGGGGTGTGTAGTGGCGAAGTTTCGCAACAAATTACAGATGTGGTGGCGTATGTGTTGTCATTTGATCCTAAAAATGTAAGCTTGGGGTTTAGCACGGTGCTGAGTGTTTCGATGAACTATACCCGTGAAAATAATATGAATGGTTTGGGCTTTTTGCCAGAGCGTTGGCATGCTTGGGTCAGCACGTGGGCACAAACGGGCTTGTCATTTCCACCATCTTCTGCAAGTCCAGACTCGGGTGCATATGGGCAACCCATCTTGTCAGATATCGAATTTACGGAAAACGGCTCCATTGTATTAGGGTTTTCAGATCGTTTTGGGCATCAGACGGGTTATGATCAATATATTCCAATGCCATCGGCAAATTCGCTATACGGCGGTTTTACCAGTGTGTCGAGCGGTGATATTTTGCATGTATGCCGCACGGCATCGGGGTATGTGATGGAAGGCGGTGCTGGCTGTGCAACAGGCGAGGTGTCCGGTGGGTCGCGTAGGGTCGATGATGGCCCCGGGGGCAACGGTGAATTTTATTATCAAGATACCTATATTACTAACGGGGCAAACGGCAACACCGCCCCTACGCATGATGAAGTCACATTAGGCGGTCTGTTATGGCTGCCCGGCAGCGGGCAAGTGGCTACGACAGTGTTTGACCCCGTTGATTACCCGGTCAGCACCAGCCCTTCAAATCGTGGGTTGAATACGGTTGGGGTGCATTGGTATAACAATCGCACTGGCAGCAAAGATGATGGTTATTTGGTTTCTAGCACAGGCTCGAAATCGGGCATGGGTAAGGCGACTAGCCTTGGTGATATGGATTTATTATGTGACCCAGCCCCGATTTCGGTCGGAAACCGAGTATGGGCTGATAGCAATCAAGATGGGATTCAAGACCCCGCCGAATTAGGTTTAGCTGGTGTAACGGTGCAGTTGGTTGATAACAGCGGGACGGTTATTTCTACCACTACCACCAGTAACACCGGCGACTATTCTTTTAATGGATTGAGTGTCAATTCGACTTATACCATTCAAATCCCAATTGGCCAAAGCGCTTTGTCGGCTTATACCATGACCTTGCCCAATAATACTGGTATTGTGAGTAATGATTGGGCGACTGACATTCTTGATTCAGATGGGCAATTATTGGGTGGGGTGATTGCGATATCATTTATAACAGGTGATGCGGGTGAAAATAATTATTCGCTCGATTTTGGTGTGCGTTTATTAACCCCCAATATTGCAATTGCAAAATATACCAGTGGTAATTATGCACCGACGGGCACAGGCCCACAATTGTTAGTCGGTAGCACCGTCACATGGACCTATATTGTGACAAACACTGGTGAAGTGACATTAACCAACTTTACCTTAACTGACGATCGTCAGGGTGCAATTAATACAAATAATTGCGCCCCAAACCCATCTCCCAACTTTGCGCCAAATGCAGTAACAACTTGCCAAATTACTGGCACGGTAACGCAAGGCCAATATACCAATACGGCCTTTATTACCGGAACGAGCGTATTTAGCGCATCCCAACAAGTCACTTCAACCAGTGTCAGCCATTATTTGGGTTTGTTACCACAATTGGCAATTTTGAAGCTGACCAACGGGGCTGATGCCGATAACGCGCCCGGCCCGATTGTGGCGGCGGGTAGCGTTGTGACATGGACATATTTGGTCACTAATACCGGCAATGTCGCCCTGAGCAATGTGGTGGTAAATGATGATCAGATTGGCTCGGTCAATTGTCCAGCAAACATATTAAACCCGAATGCGAGTATGACTTGTTTGGCTGTTGGCGTGGCGATTTCTGGGCAATATACCAATGTAGGCACAGCCTCTGGCACAACCCCAACTGGGTTAAGTTTCACCTCAACGGTGACGGCGACCAACCCAAGCCATTATTTTGGTGTCAACCCCAGCATAGCGCTGACCAAGCTGACGAATGGGGTGTATACGACGACCGGCACGGGGCCAGTGTTGAGCATTGGCGCGGCGG
>CAZLOF010000402.1:0-4906 GCA_964560745.1 uncultured Thermoflexus sp. | reverse complement strand
GCCCTATAACAACGCTGAGATAGTGATTTCGGCGAAAAATTGTTTTAAGAGACACCGTCTCAGGGATATCGTGTAATCATCATTACGTCTTTTGGGGATCTCCCAATTATTAAAAAGATACTGTTTTTAATCAAAAAATGTCAAGTATTATCAAACCGAGTGCCAGTTACAGCCTCACCATTAGAACAGAAACCACCAATCGCCCGGGTATGTTAGGGCTAATCACCACCACTATTGGGCAAGAAGGCGGTGACATCGGGGCCATCGACATTGCGAACGCCGCCAATGGCAAAATGATGCGCGACATCACTGTCGCTGCCCGCGATGAGGCGCACGGCGAAACCATTGTGGCACGCCTGCGCTCACTCGATGGCGTGCGGGTCGTCAATGTCTCAGATCGCACCTTCCTTATGCACCTTGGCGGCAAAATTGAAATTCGCAACCGTTACCCGGTCAAAACCCGTGACGACCTCAGCATGGTTTATACCCCCGGCGTAGCGCGGGTATGTTTAGCCATCAAAGATGACCCAGCCAAACAATGGGCTTTAACCATCAAACGCAATACCGTCGCAGTTGTCACCGATGGCTCGGCGGTGTTAGGGCTTGGCAATATTGGCCCCGCCGCCGCCCAACCAGTGATGGAAGGCAAGTGTATGTTGTTTAAAAGTTTTGCCGGTCTCGACGCATTTCCCATTTGCCTAAACACCCAAGACAGCGATGAAATTGTGCGGGCAGTGCAAATGATTGCACCGGTTTTCGGAGCCATCAACCTCGAAGACATCTCGGCCCCGCGTTGTTACGAGATCGAAGACCGGCTGCGCCAAACGCTCAACATCCCAGTCATGCACGATGACCAACACGGCACGGCGATTGTGGTACTGGCGGCGCTCAAAAATGCGCTCAAAGTGGTGAATAAACCGATGCACAAAATTAAAGTGGTGGTCAATGGCATCGGCTCGGCAGGCATGGCTATTTGTAAAATTTTGCTGGCAGTAGGCGTAAAACGGCTGGTGGCCTGCGACAAACAAGGCGCCTTGTGCAGTGGCAAAACCCCAGACATGTTGCCACATCACGCGGCCTTGGCTGAAATAAGCAACCCAGAACGCGACAGCGGCAGCCTACATGAGGTTTTGCGCGGGGCCGATGTCTTTATCGGCGTGTCGGCCCCCAATTTGCTCACCCCCGATCATGTGCAAAACATGGCAATTGACCCCATTTTATTTGCCCTTGCCAACCCTACCCCAGAGGTGCGCCCAGAAGCGGTGACAGGCATTGCACGCATCGTGGCGACTGGCCGCAGCGATTACCCCAACCAAATCAACAATTCGCTGGCCTTCCCCGGCGTATTTAAAGGCGCACTCGAGGTGCAAGCCACCGACATCAACGAAATGATGAAGTTAGCTGCCGCCGAAGCCATCGCCAACCTTGTGGCGGCAGATGAACTACACGACGAATACATCATCCCGAGCATGTTCGATACCCGCGTGGTTGATGCCGTTGCCGCCGCGACCCGCGAGGCCGCCATCGCCAGCGGTGTGGCGCGACGTGGGTGATACAAACCCTGTATCTTTATATTAGAAATCGGGGCACGTGACAGAAAGTTATCGCTCACGCAGACAATGACCTTACCTGTGTGTAATATCCTACACTCGGTGGCATGTCGGAGCGGGTCTGTGACCCGCTCCGATCATAAATATGCAATATTTATTTCACTTGCCTTGTTATGGCAATGACACATCATTTGCACTAACCTAAATAATCGCGCAGTTGCCATGTGCCATTGGGTTGGCGCAATCGGCCAAGGGCTTGGCGCTCGATCTGGCGAATGCGTTCGCGCGTGAGGCCAAATTTTTGGCCGACTTCTTCAAGGGTGTGACAGCGCCCATTCACCAAACCATAACGCAAACGCAAAATGCGTTGCTCGCGTGGGGTAAGGGTTGACAAGGCATCTTCAATCTGTTCGCGCAATAGGGTTTCGGTCACTTGTTGGGTCGGGGTTGGGCTAGAATCGTCTTCAAGAAACAGGCCAAATTCAGATTCTTCGTCTTCATTGACCGGCTGGTCAAGTGACATGGGTTGAAGCGATACTTTGAGCATCCAATCCACTTCTTCGACATCTAAATTCAACTCTTTGGCCAGTTCGTTGGGGGTGGGTTTATGCCCAAGGCTTTGTTCTAATTCATGCACCGAGCGATACAGTCGCCGAATGCGGTCATTCATATGCACCGGCACGCGAATGGTGCGCGATTGATCGGCAATGGCGCGTGAAATCGTTTGGCGAATCCACCATGTGGCATAGGTGCTAAAGCGATACCCAAGGCAATAATCATATTTCTCAACGGCTTTGATCAAGCCCAAATTGCCTTCTTGAATCAGATCTAAAAATGGCACACCACGCGCCATGTGTTTTTTGGCAATGCTAATCACCAAGCGGGTGTTGGCTTTAATCAAATGGTCACGCGCCAATTGTCCATCGTCATACCACGCTTGTAATTTTGTGCATTCCTGAAGGCTTAATTTGCCATTGGTAGCCTTTAAGCGGGCTTGGGCATGGTCGCCGCGCACAATACGCACGGCAATATCCATCTCTTCTTCATTTAATAACAAAGGCACTTTGCCCATTTCACGCAAATAAATGGCGATATTGTCATCTGGCCCAATAAGTGGCACACCTTCGCGTTCGTCTTCGTCGCCATCATCATCCATGCCATCGCCATCATCATCGCCTTTCAGGTCGTGCAATTTCACCCCGGCTTCAGCCAACAAATTCAGCACGCGATCAAGCCGCTCAATATTTTCACCCTCGTCGGGCATCAGCTCAATAATATCTTCGAAGACCACATAACCCTGTGTTTCTGCTTTTATCAACAAGGCAGAGAGAATCTGGTCTTCGTCAAATTCTGTAAAAATGTTATTTGCTATCTTCCGTTCGACCATTTGATCGTAAGCCACTCCTTTTCATCGTCGCCAATCAATGTATCTAACACTGGCCCAGATTGGTATTCGGGGCTAATTGGGTTGATCGGTAACGCCATGACAATCGCCTCACGAATTTGTTCCGTTACATCCACCCACAATTCGCTATCAATGCGTGGCAAGCCTTCTTGAATGGCAGAAAGTTGCCCGGGAATGGCAAAGGCCACATCATCTAGCGCAGTGGTAATGGGTAAATAAAACAAGTTAAGCGAGCGAACACATTGAACCTCGGCTGAGGTGTTAATGACACCTTCAACTAATATTCGATCATTTGCGCGCGTAAAAACAAGATCGCACTTTAAAAACGCTATTCGGAAATCTTCATCAAGCCACATCTCACCCCGGTCAATTTGTTCAAATTGCTGTGCCCCAACGAAATCAGCGATTAATTTATGTAGTCTGAATCGCATATTTGATATTGACATATGTTCTAGCGTGGATTTTATCACTGTGCATCTGAGTAATTGATTAGTGTAATGTAAGTAGAGGCACGACATGCCGTATCCCTATTAAGCTAACAATAAAACATCGACCTCAGTATCTTTAGGGATCATACTCACCCCAATCGGGGCGCACACCAAACCATCGGCCCGTGACAAGCCAAAAATAAGATTACTCTTAGAGTTTATCGGTTGTGCTGCACACACCTCCTTAGAATTTAAATGATAATGGAATTTACGAGCGCCCGATGCAGACATCACCCCATTTTCGGTGGTGTTCTGCCCTGCAAATAGTTTTATCGGGAACCAATGCTCAAATTGACGGGGCGAAGGCATATCGACAGTTAAACGCGCCCGCACGAAATTGGGCGGCGGCGGGTTAAGGGTGCGTTGCAAATGCCATAACGTTGGCCCCAAAAACAACATAGCTGTGACCAAGGTGCTAACTGGGTTTCCGGGCAAACCAAATACGGGTTTGCCATTGCACAATGCAAAAAGGGTGGGTTTGCCCGGGCGAAATGCAATGCCATGTTGCAAAATGCCGGGCTGGCCCATTTTTTGCACAATTTCAGGCACAAAGTCGCGGTCGCTCATTGAGGTGCCGGCCATAAACACGATCACATCTGCCTCCCGCAAAGCGCGTTCAGCCGCCGCCTCAAATGCCTCAAAACGGTCGGGCAAAATACCATAATCGAGCGGGATACCGCCATTGCGCCGCACCAAGGCCGCAACGGTGTGAATATTAACCGAGCGCACTTGCCCCGGCTGCAATACCTCGGTTTCGGCTGGCACCACCTCATCACCGCTAGCAATAAGCGCCACTCTCGGCTGGCGTGCCACCTGCGTCCGAATCATGCCAAATGAAGCCAAGCCACCAAGATCTGCTTCTTTTAAACGTGACCCTTTTTGAATCACGATTTCTCCTGCTTTAACATCTTCACCTAACTCGATAATGTTATCGGTTGGCTGCGATGCAGACATCGGGCGAAGGGCGTAGTTGTTCGAGTCCTCAAGCAATTTAACGCTATTTTCTTGCTTAGAATCGCGCCTTGAGGCTAGATCAAGCGGCACACGCTGTGTATTTTCTACCATCAAAACCGCATCGGCCCCGCTGGGAATATGCCCCCCCGTGTGAATTTTGACCGCCTCGCCAACCCCAACGTGATAACGCGCCATTTCACCCATACGCACCTCGCCGATCACCCGCAATGGGTCGCCGCTTGCCAAAGCGGCTTGCACCGATGCCGCTTGCACCGCATAACCATCAACAGTGCTACGGCGAAATTCGGGCAGTGGGATGGGCGAAATGATGTCTTGCGCCAAGACACGATCACGAGCAGTTAAGGCATCAACTGTTTCGGCTGGCATCGCAATACCCGCTTCGTCGATGGCATTAAACAACTTATCAAGTGCTTGCGATGGGGAAATCAATTCAAATTTTTTCATACTTTTTCACAGCTTAGTGCGCGTCCCCAGACGCGCATCTTGGC
>CAZLOF010000401.1:0-4915 GCA_964560745.1 uncultured Thermoflexus sp. | reverse complement strand
CATCTCTGTCCAATCAGCAATCGTAGTCGGGGCTTTTAGACCATAGGTTTGCAAAATATCTTTGCGCACATAAGGGCCATAAAATGACTGTAGCCCCGGATTGCCACGAATGAACGGGAACATAAACATGTCGCCGTCATCAGTGGTGGCTTGTTTGCGATATTTCGGGTTGCTATCAAGCACTTTCTTGAGGTTAGGTGCCCACTTATCAATGGCATCATTCAACTTGATAATCACACCATCTTTTAGATATTTAGCTGGGCCACCGGGTAATGAGAACCAATTGTCCCATTCCAACAAATCGGGGTATTTGCCGCTGGCAATCAGCAGGTTAAACTGTTCAATCGCTTGGGGGTTAGCCGGTACGTGTTGAAAGTTAATCTTCACGCCCGTAATCTTCTCCAGTTCTTTGTAGCACGTCATCTCGTTATAGTTCTTGAGCGTTGCGGCTACGTTGCCAGTTAGCTGTGCCCAATAAGTAAAGCCCTTGCCGGTGTTTACAGCAGGTGCGGCCGCAGCAGGCGCAGCCGTGGCTGGTGCAGCAGCAGCGGGTGCGGCTGTTGCTGGGGCCGCCGCTGCCGGAGCAGCAGGTTTGGCCGGTTCAGCAGGCTTGGGGGCTGCGGTTGGGGTAGGTGCAGCACAAGCGGCAAGCGCGGTCGCGCCAGCGCCAACACCAGCAATTTTCAGAAATTTTCGTCGATTGATTGATTTCATTTTTCTCCTATGGTTTTATCTGAATAACAAGAGATAAAAACAAGCGATTCGGTTTTAGGTTTCCTTGTCTCTTATCTCCAACTCACTAAATTTAATCGGCACGAATGAATATTTAATCTCAAATATGATTATACGTATTACAAGTTAAGTTTTTATAATTGGTCAGCAGCCCAAGCCGTCGCCCGCACCATCATCTCAGAAAAGACAAACTGCACGGCCCGTTTGTCCTCCTCCGTTGCGCTCATTTGCTCGGCTTTTACAGCGGCCTCGGCCTGTATCCTAAAATCAACTGGGCGGCGTGTATCATTACGCAGCTCTAAGAAATATTTTAGCCAACGTGTGCCATAGTGGGTGTGAATTTGCTCGTCGGCCCAATCGAAGTCCATATCGTGCGAACTCACACGGTCGCCCCATTCACCAAAAATTTTGGCGCGTTCGGGCTTGGTGTGAATATAGGTGCTCTCGAAAAAGAAAATGATGCCAAGCCGAGTGAGTGCATCGCAACGCGCACCCGCGTCATATTGAAAGCTGCCCAAAGGCATCTCGCCCATCTCAAAGCCCCATTCACCCAAACGGGTATACCCCATCCGGCAATGGCGGATTTCGTCAAAACACCAACGGGCTGCATCAAACAAAAATTCGGCATCGGCCTCTTCGGCCAAATCAAAAATACAAGCTGCCGCCATTTCAGCCGCCCAAACTTCGTTTAAATGATGCACCCCTTGCCGCACTTGCAACTGTAACCCACTGCCGGCCCCAAATGAACGGTCGAGAGCATCGGGCCAATAAAAGCGCACCTGTTTAAAACGCGGGTCACGCGCCCCATGCCTTGCAATTTGAAATGGCGGGTGCTGAGTTGCACAATCGGGCATCAATTGCGCCGCTGTCGTTGCTAACAAATCGCCCATCGCTTGGGCCAAGATTTGGGCACGTTCTGAAGCAGTTCCGTCCAACACTGCATCCCAACGCGTGCATTGTTCGTCAATATCGCTGAGGGCTTGGCGCAAAATACGGGTGGTCGGCGCGTCATCCAGCGGATCCATAATTTGCAAATAGCGCTGATAGGCCGCGTGTAATTTTGGCTTAAGTGCATAACGCAAACCCCGCACAAAATCTAGCGCATCGGGCGCATCGCGAAAAGCCCGCACCATACGAATAAGCACATCATCTTGCCCAACATCAATATTACGCTCAGGGTAACGCAATTCAAGCACCCGTTGCCGCAATTCACGCGCAACCAATGAATCTTGCCACAAAAATTCGGGCAATAATAATTTGCGCTCCCAATGCGCGGTATTGGGCATCCAACCCGCTTGCATCAATACCAATTCGCGCTGAATGAGGTAAAAGCGCTTGAGTATGTTGGCACTTTCGCCGACCATCAACTGGGCGCGCGTGGTTTTGGCGGGTAATCGCAGGGTTGTGGTGGTCATTTTTATGTCAAAATGATTGTTGGGCCAAGGTATTCTCAATCCGATTTGCGTCCCAAACCCCATCGGCAATCAATACGCGATACTGTAGCGACAATGTTTCATCGACAGGCAAAGTATAGGCTTCGTCAAACATAAACGCAGCGCTAGCACATGCAAATGGGGTATTACGCACGAACCATTGGGTTGGGTAACGCACATTGTTTGGCCGATCGGCAATAATCACAGTGCTATAGGCCAATGAATGATCGTGACGACCGACATAAGCTAACCAAGGTGAGCGTTGACTCATCAATTCTGGCCCAACGCGGTTATCCGATGCCAACACGACACCATCGTTAAAACTACGCGGGCCACGCCAAAACAAACCGCCATAACCAGCCATTGGGCGACCTTCGACTGTAGGTGAGCTAAAAACCAAATCACGGCCACTCACATTTTTGAGGGAAAACCCAAGCTGTAAAGCCCAAAAGTCAGCCTTGGGCTGTGGCACAAACACTTCGATCTCGCGTGTTTCTGCCAATACTACTTCATCACGAATCGACTCCCATGCGATATTTTCGACAATGTGAATATGGTTATTTTCACATCGCACAGACTGCCAACCCAAATGACGTTGGATGCCATAATTTGGCACACGCTTGTAACCATGCCCTGCCACCCAACTGTAACCGCCCCAAAAATTGTCGCCCGAAACCGAGGTACAGGTCATGCTCAACCCACAATGCCAAGGGTGATCATGCGGGCGCAATAACGTCACGGTCTCGCCGCCAAGAGTTCGTAGCGGGTGAAAATAGGGCTTAGGGCCTTCTTCACGCAACGCCTTAGAATGGTAAACATAGCTAAACAAGGATCGCCCATTCAGCGATACGTCTAGCGCGTCTGCCAGATTATCAATTAAGGCCAAATTCATGTCAGCAACTCCTTTGCTAAATAGTGCTTCAGAGCATCTTCATCGGGTGCAATACCCAAGCCCGTGCGGTCATTCAAACATACAACACCGCCTTTTTCGATCTGGGTTTTGTCAGGAAATAAAGCACTCTCATCCATAAATTGGCTACCATTCAAAGCCGCTGGCCCAACAAAACCAAACGCCAATGCCAATTGGCAGGCTGCAATCTTTGTAATAAAGCCATCGGTCAAGCCACTTACCAACAAGGGCAAACCAGCACTTTCAGCCACGGCTATTTGCTGCAACGACGGCCATAACCCACCACTACGCGTTATTTTAATCACCAAATAATCAACCAATCCTTCTGCCGCATAAGCAAAAAAATCGGCAGGTGAAACCGAGCTTTCATCCACCGCCAGTGCCAAATGGGTGCTTTGTCGCAAACTGCGCATTTGGTGTCTTTGATCAGCCAGCAGCGGTTGCTCTAAGATGTTAACCCCCGCCTCAGTAAATAATGCGGCAACTTGTCGGGCTTCATGCAACCGATAACCTTGGTTTGCATCGGCCCACACAAAGGCATCTTTATCAACCTGTTTGCGAATCGCAAGTGCCACGTCGCCATCAGTTTGTGGGTCTACAGCCGCTTTAAAATTAAAATGCTTGAACCCCAACGCTTGGCCCTCGGCAATGTCGTGAGCGATATCATCAACCGTATGCGCTGTTAGCGTATAGCTGAGCGCTATCTCGCGTCGCTCGCGTGCACCACCCAAAAACTCGCGCAATGTGACACCAGCAGCTTGAGCACATAGGTCATGCACAGCAATGTCGAGCGCGGCTTTGGCAATAGGTTGGCCTGTGCTCGGCCCACGCCCAATCGCCATATGCATGCGCCGATGCAGCCCCCAGCGGTCATGAGTGGGCTGACCTATGATTGCCGGTGCAAGGTGGTGGCGGAGGGTTGTCACCACCGTCTCTAATGTTTCATACGACCATTGGGGCACCGGGCGGCCTTCGCCCCAGCCAACTCGACCTTCGCTGTCGGTTACCTTCACAAATACATGCGGGGCTGTCCCGCCTTTTGCCCCTGCCGAACCAGAGGCAAAAGTGAATGTCCGCGTTATAGGCAGACGAACTGGAAGGATTTCAACAGCGGCAATTTGTGACATGATGTTAATCGCTTTATCGCCCAAAACGCGGCACAGGGTCACCACAAATGCTGTGATAAAACGGATCGCCCGTCTGAATTGAGCCGCGTGTTACTGGTTGACGGGTGACAGCAGATTTATACAATGCAGTCAAAAATTCGATGGTACGTAAAATGTCGGGGCCACTAACGGCTGGGCGCTGGTTCGCAGCCATGCTAGCCAATAAATGCCGCAACTGCGAGCCATGTGTCGCTGGCGCATTTTCGGGTATATCGCGCCAACGCGCCTCGCGTGTATGTAATTCTGGCCCGGGCGTAGCCGTAAAAGTCCAATTGGCATTGTTATACGAATATAACTCCTTGAGTTCAGCGGTTCCATACTCAAAGTCAAAGCGAATATAGGTCTCTTGACGTGGGCTTATCACGCTATTAACAATACTACCCATCGCCCCATTTTCAAATTTCACAATTGCCATCGACACGTCTTCCACCTCAATATTGTGATACAACGTGCCCATAACAGCGGTCACTTCTTTCCATTCGCCCAATTGGTATAAAAAGAAATCCATCGCATGAATCCCATGCCCCATCGTCGGCCCGCCGAGTTCGGTGGCCCATTTGCCGCGCCACGGCACTTGATAATAAGCAACATCACGATACCAGGTTGTATTACACACCCCCACCATTGGGCGGCCTAGTTCGCCCGCAGTAATGAGGCGATTCACATGCTGCCCT
>CAZLOF010000400.1:0-4915 GCA_964560745.1 uncultured Thermoflexus sp. | reverse complement strand
CGATCGCTTGCAACACGGCGATATTGCCATGATGATCGACCTGCGCGAGAAAGTGCATGTCGTAACCATTCAAACCGGTAAAAAATTCGAGACCCATCACGGGTTTATTTTGCACGATACCATGATCGGGCGACCTTGGGGCAGCACAATCTATAGCTCAACAGGCCATCCCTATTTGTGCATCCAACCTAGCACCAGTGACCTTATTCGTCATATTAAACGCAGTTCACAAGTCATCTTCCCCAAAGACAGTGCCCATATTATGATGAAGATGAATATCAAACCCGGCGTACGGGTGTTAGAAAGCGGTTGCGGCAGTGGGGGGCTGACCATGGCGTTAGCAACGGCTGTAATGCCGGCTGGGCATGTTTATAGCCAAGAAATCCGCGAAGATTTTATTGCATTAACAAAACGCAATATGACCCGTTATGGACTCGACCCTTACGTCACCTTTATTCACGGCGATGGCGCAGAAGGGTTTAAAATCGATCAGCCTGTCGATGCGGTTTTTCTCGATATGTTGCAACCCGAAACCTGTGTTGGCACAGCCCGCAAAGTGCTAAAAGATGGGGGCTGGTTTGGCTCATTGGTGCCAACCACCAATCAAGTGCAAGCCATTTTGCTCGAACTCGCCAAACATGATTACGGTTTAATCGAAGTCGAAGAAGTCATTACACGCAGCTATAAACCCATTGCCGAACGTCTGCGCCCGCGTGACCGCATGATCGCCCACACTGGATATCTCATTTTTGCCCGCGCCATTGTGCGCGAAGCCGGTATTCCCCCCGTAATCGTTACAGAATCAACACAAGCCGAATCAGAAGAAAATGAGGGCGAAAACGCAATCGATTCTGACTAAACCTCAGCCATTAGAGGTTTCCCAAAAGATGTAATGCCAAAATCACTGTAGCTGGGTGTTTAGAGAGGGCTTTGCTCTCTCTAAACACCCAGCTACAGTGATTTTGGCGAAAATTATTGAGAAGATACGCGCAGCCCCACTAATCACGCGCCAAAGTGGACAACGCCCGAAATGCACGATAGGCCGTTGGCATATCAGGCGCAACATATTCAATTCGGGTTCCACTCATCCGCTCTGTGCCGGGCATCAGATACGCACGGTCAGCATGGCGGCTATAAACAAATTCAACCGCCAAGCGCACGGGTTGCCCAACTAAATAAGGTGTAGGCGCTAGACCTTGCGTAAATTTCTGCATGGCGTGCAGCATAGCATCGTGAATCCGCTGACGAGATTCGACAAGAGGCAAACATTCAGCGGCAAACTGTCCGGTCGCTGTTTTCACCACCCCAACCTCAAGCGTCTCGCCAAAAAAATCGCGGGCTTCGGCGCAAGCTGATTGATCGCCCGTAATCGCAATGACAGGTACACCATAATAACCCGCCAATGCGCCATTCAAGCCAATTTCGCCAATACGTCGATCATTTAAATAAACATGATGAATACGGCTATCAGACCAAGTATGATCAAGGTTTGCAAAAGCCGTGCCGGCCATTGCATGATATCCAACCATTACCAATGCGGTCGGTTTCTGATCAATGCCTTGCATCATGGCACGCGGCGATGGTGAACCAAAGTTTAAACGGGCACGCGCATCGAGTGACTCGATCAAAATATTGCTCGCATTCCAATGCCCGTCGCTGACCACAAACTCGGTAGCACCACCTTCGGCAAGTCCAGCAATCGCAGCATTCACATCACCTGTCATCAATTGACGGCCTCGGCTCAGATATTCAGCATGACCCGGTGTCACTTGATCCCAATGCGTAATCCCAGAAATGCCTTCCATATCGGCAGCAATCAAAATTTTAAGGTTTGTAGTTTTAGTCATAAGCTGTTTCTCCATTTTTACTTTTGCGGCTTAAAGCGGTTCACCATTTTCTGAATATAACAATTGCCCACGCTCAAGCCCAAGCAATGCTACTCGCACACAACGGCCTAACACCTTTGGCAATAATGCCAAAGCTTCGTCGGCTGGCACAAATTTGTAGGCGCTAATCTCATCAATCGGCAATTTAATTTGAGCAATTTCTTCTGCCGATAAGCTGCCCCCAAACCAAATAAAGTGAATAAGGTCAGCCGGTAAACGATCTCCTCTAAAATGCCAATCGACACACAACAAACGGTCTGGCGCGATTTCAAGCGAAATTTCTTCGCGCACTTCACGAATACAAGCGGCACAAGGGGCTTCATCAGCATCGACCATGCCCCCCGGAATAAGCCAATAATCGCGATAGGTGGGTTTAACGATCAGCATATGCCCAGCAGTGTTTGTAAATAATGCGCCCGAAGCAATCACTTTGCGCGGCAACGTTGCCGCAAATTCACCTAATGAGAGTATATTGGTCATCTTAAAAAAACCTCTCTTCTTCCACATAAATGGGTTGCCCCAAATTCAATGCTTGCAGTGCAGCCTTAACACCCGTTGCTAACACACTTGGTAACAACCTTGCAGCCACCTCAAAAGGCACAAAGCGATATTCACTTAATTCATCGGCTGGCAATTGAATTTGAGCAATTTGAGTTGCGTCTAATCTGCCACCTTCAAAAATAAAGTTAAGGCTATCGCCCGGCAAACGGGTCTTTATTTGCCACATTACACACAACAAACGCAATGGTTTAATCACTATACCAAGCTCTTCGCCTGCTTCGCGCAAGGCCGTCGTTGCGGGGGCCTCATCTTTTTCAGTAATGCCGCCCGGCAATAACCAGTCGGCACGATAGGTGGGTTTAACGATCAGAATACGCGCAGCAGCATCAAAGCATAACAACGAAGAAGCTATCCTTTTTTTCGGGGTGCGTGCGGCATAAACGTCGTCGGGTAATAATTCTGCCAAGGTTTGTATTATGCACAAATCTACGATTACAATCTTGACATGTTTGAAGTTGTCTTTTTTGATCTCGATGATACGCTTTACCCCAAAAGTTCGGGGGTTATGCAACAAATAGGAAACAATATTAGCCGATGGGTGACAGAAGTTTTAGGTTACCCACCCGCCCAAGCTCAGGTCATTCGCAAACACTGGCGCGATCAATATGGCACAGCCTTACGCGGAATGATGGAAGAAAAAGTGCCATTTGACCAAGATGAATTTTTTCGCTTTGTGCATGACTTTCCACTTGATTCGATGATTCCAGATTACTCGGTTCGTCAAATGCTAACTAACATGCCTATGCGAAAGGCGATTTTAACAAATTCGAATATCGAACATGCCGAGCGCGTGTTGAATCACCTCAAATTACAGGATTGCTTTGAAAAAATTATCGATATCAAAGCCCTCAATTTTGTGAATAAGCCTTGGCCTGCTGCTTATGAATTGGCCTTAACCATGATGGGCGGCATTGCACCCAATAAGGCAATGCTGGTCGAAGACTCTGCGGCCAATACCCGCACAGCCAAAGCAATGGGCATGACAACCGTTTTAGTTGATTGCCCACCCAGCCATGATGCCGACCATTTTGTCGATCATGTTAATCAGGTGCGCAATTTAATCTTAAAGTTGCAATGATCAATATCACCATTCGCCCCGTCAACGCTAGCGATATTCCAACCATCCATCGCATCTATTCACATTCGGTGTTGCATGGCACGGCCTCTTGGGAGCTAGAAGCCCCCGATTTTAATGAAATGCAACAAAGAGTGCAAAGGGTTTTAGAGGCTGGCTACCCTTATTTAGTTGGCGAATATGAGGGACGCACCATTGGTTACAGCTATGCCAGCAGTTATCGCCCTCGCCCCGGCTATCGCTTCACAGTCGAAGATTCGATTTATGTAGACCCCAGCCTACAACATAGCGGCATCGGCAAGCAATTATTAGCGGCACTGCTCGAAGCCTGCCGCGCTAAAGGCTATCGTCAAGTCATCGCCGTCATTGGTGATTCACAAAACCTAGCCTCAATTCGCCTACACCAAGCCTTAGGGTTCGAGCATGTAGGCACCTTCCGCAATATCGGCTTCAAATTTGACCGCTGGCTGGACAGTGTGCAAATGCAAAAATCGTTGTAAAACTCGGCACAACACCTCCCAGCAAAAAACAACCCTGCACTCATATTTTAATCATTTGCTTATGCAAAATCAAAAACATTAAACAAAGGATGGACAAAAAGCCATTTTCGTCCATCCTTCACTTAGTGTCCATATCAAAAGGTTGTTTTTCATGCAAGCAATATTAAATCGCCCTAACGACAAGTTGCGCCAAATCATTACCGTTTTAGCTGTCGTTATTACTATCACAATCAATGCCTTAGCCAATATTGTGCCATTTAACGGGCTAAATACAGGCCAAATTTCGGATAATTTCAAGGTTTTTTTTGTGCCAGCCGGTTATGTGTTTTCAATTTGGGGAGTTATCTATCTTGGGTTAATCGCTTTCGCCATATTTCAAGCATGGCCTGATCAAGCCAATAACCCGCGTATGCGTCGTATCGGCAATCCATTTGTCATCAGTTGCATTGCAAACAGCACTTGGATCTTTTTATGGCATTATGGTTATTTTGTTTTAACCCTAGTCGCCATGTTTGTGCTGCTAATCTCTTTAATCGTGATCTATTGGCGGCTCAATATTGGCCTCAGCCCAACCACCAGCAGAGAAAAATGGTTTGTCAACCTGACTTTTAGCATTTACCTTGGTTGGGTAACAGTAGCAACCATCGCCAATATCACAAGCACGTTAGACTATCTCAAATGGAGTGGCTGGGGCATTAGCCCAGACATATGGGCTGTCATTATGCTTGTGGCTGGGCTTGTTATTGCGGCTGCCATTAGTTTTACACGCCGCGACATCGCTTATCAATTAGTGTTAATCTGGGCCTTTGTAGGCATCGCGATCAAACAATCCGACAACGCTATGGTTTCATCAGCAGCATGGTTGATGGCAGGCTTAGTTGGGGCTATTATGG